>DASSFG010000330.1:0-7801 GCA_035694685.1 Pirellulales bacterium | reverse complement strand
TCATAGACGCCCTCCCGGTCCTTGGGAGTTTGCACGAAGCTGGCCGCCGTGCGCGACGATGGCTACCGCACCGACCAACGCCACGAGCAACAGCGTACCGGCTACCTCGACGGCGACCAGATAGCGGCTGAATAGATGCCGCCCGACGTGCGCCATGTGGTCGGAGCTGAGAATCTCGGCATTGCGGGTGTCGGCCGAAACTGAGTCGCTCTTCCAGCCCGATTGCGTTCTCTTGCCTTCGGCAGGCAAAAAGAGGCTCGCCGTCAAAAGGCCGATGAGCACCGCACCGGTGCAGGCCGACAGCAGCGGCTCCCAAGAAACGCGATCGTAATAGGTATGGCCCTCGGGCTGCGCCAGCATCAGTACAAAGAGGAAAGTCACGAGGATGGCGCCCGCGTAGACTACGATGGTCGCCACGCCGAGGAACTGGGCGCCTTGAAACAAGAGCAGCGCAGCCGTGCTCAAGAGCGTCAAGGCGAACCACAGCGCACAGTAGACGGGGCTGCGCATCGTCACAGCCCCGACCGCCGAGACAATCGTGGTCACGACCACCGCGAAAAACACGGTCTCGCCGATCCAATGCTCCCAGTGGATGCGAACGACGAGCATGCCGAGCATGGCGACACCTACCGCCGCCAACACGATGCCCCACCACCGTCCACGCGTATTGCCGCGCGGAAGCTGCAACCACAAACCGCCGGCCAGCAGGGCCGACGCGATGGCGATGGTCTGTGCCGCCGCGCTCATGTGGTGCCTCCCAACTCGTGCGACTTCATCGGCTCGCTGTCTTTGGTCTGGTCGTAAACGCTGAGCAGTTTTTCTTTGTCGAAGATCATTTCTTCGCGGCTGCGGCCCGTCAGGTCGAGGAAGCTCGTCAATTCGATCGCGTCGACCGGACAAGCCTCTTCGCACATGCCGCAAAAAATGCAGCGCAGCTCATCGATCACGAACGTCTGCGGATACTTTTCGCGGTCGGGCCACGGGCTCTCCACGCCCACGATGTCGATGCAATGAGCCGGACAAGCCGTAGCGCACAAAAAGCAGGCCACGCACTTCACGCGGCCTTGCTCGTCTTTATTCAGCCGGTGAACGCCACGATAGATGAGCGGATTACCGATCTTCGGCCGCGCTTCCGGAAAGCTGACCGTGATCTTGGGGCCGAACAAGTGCCGCGTGGTAGTGGCAAAGCCTTGCACGAACAGCGGCAGGTACATTTTTCCCGCCAGCCCGAGCTTCGGTTCGTCAATCCACTGAATGTTGGGATCGTCGGGTTTCATCTAGTAACCATGTGAAATAGTTCTGTGCCCAATCGTTTAACCGGCCGCCAACGGCGCCCGCGGGCGCTGCCGCGAGAACGAGCCGGAACAAGGATCCCGGCCTCTACGCAGGTGGGCCGGCCACGGGCGCCGTTGGCTACCGGTTAAACGACTTATATCGATCCTCATCACAATCAAATTCATGGCCGAAACGCTCATGTCATGGGACGGCCTGGGAAGGCCATCCTCCCGTCGCCGCCCCGATCGCCAAGCCACTTTGGCCGATTGTCCGTGTGCAGCGGCGCGAGCGTGCCGGCCACCGCAAAGGCGACGATGGCGACAATCCACATCAAGCCGATCAGAAGCCATCGGCCACCGCCTTCCAGCGCATGGCCGCCGAACTCAACCAGTGTCGCCACCACCACCAGGTTGACCACACCCAGCGGCAGCATGACCTTCCATGAGAGATTCATCAACTGGTCGAAACGGAAACGTGGCCAACTCCAGCGGGCCAGCATGAAGAACAAGATCACCAGCAGAATCTTTGTCATCAGCACCAAAATGCGGAGGATCGCCGTGATCCAGGTCACCTCGTTGTCGCTGCCGGTGAGGCCCCACAAATGCCAGCCGCCAAAAAACAGCATCACGATCAAGAATGAAGCAGTAACCATGTGCAGAAACTCGGCGATCAAGTACATCAACAGCCGCATGCCGGCGTACTCCGTGTGATAACCGCCCACCAACTCTTGTTCGGCTTCCGGCAAGTCGAATGGCAGGCGGGCGCTTTCGGCAAACGAGGCCACCAGAAAGACCACGAAGCCGATCGGTTGCCAAAGGATGTTCCACACACCGCTTTTGGCCTGTTCACCGATAATCGTTTCCAGGCGAAGTGAGCCCGAAAACAGCACGACGCCCAGAATGCCCAGCCCCAGCGGCAGCTCATAAGCGATGAGCTGAGCACTCGACCGCAGGCCGCCCAAGAAGCTGTATTTGCTGTTGCTGGCCCATCCGCCAAGGATGACGCCGTACACCGCGATGCTGCTCAGAGCGAAGATATAAATCAGACCGACGTCGAAATCCTGTGCCACCACCAGGTCGATCTGGTGATCGACGCCGGGAATGCCCGAGTCCTGCGGTAAAACACTGCCGAAAGGAATGGCCGCGAACACCGCCAGGGCCGTGGCGAGAATGACGATGGGCGCGGCCGTGTAAAGCACCTTATCGACCTGGTGCGGAGTGATCTCCTCTTTGAAGATGAACTTTAAGCCGTCGGCCAGCGGCTGCCCTAGACCGAACATGCGGATTTTGGTGAGCGGTACGCCGACGCGGTTCGGCCCGAGACGGTCTTGCACCCAGGCCGCCATCCACCGCTCGAGCAGCACCAGATACGCCGCCGCCGTCATCAGGCCGCCTATCAGGATGGCGATTTTGACCAGCGCTTCGACGATGAATTCGGTTGTCATGTAGGTCAGTTCTAGTCGTTTAACCGGTAGCCAACGGCGTCCGTGACCGCTGCTGTTTTATCGGGCTCGCATAACGGTTCAAGCCTTATCCAAATCGAGCGACCGCGGGCGCCGTTGGCGGCCGGCTTAACGATTGGTACGCAGACATTTTCACACTGTTGCCAATTGGTTCATCTTCAAATCGATCCCCGTCGCCGGTATCTCGTCGGCCGCCGCCGAAAAATAAATGATTTCGGTCGCCACGTCGCTGAGCACCTTACGCGAATTGAACAAGCCGGGCATGCCCAGCAGCCGCCAATATAATTGTCCTTCAACCCAGGCGCCGGCCGGCGGACGCACGGCCCACTTCACGCTTTGCAAGCGGTCGGCATAGTTCACATAGGAACCGTCGCGCTCGGCAAACGTGCCGCCCGCAAGCTGATAGTGAGCCTGGTCCCAGAGCGGCGATTCAAAAATGTCCTGCACGACGAGCAGCTTGACCTGGCTAAACCGGTCGGCAATCGCTTTGCTGAATTCCGGCTCTTTGTAACCACCGGTTACCCAGACGCCGCCAAATTCACCCTGTTCGATGCGCGGCAGCAATTCGTCAAACGTCAGGCAAGTGCCGGTGAAGTGGCGAATCACCGCCTCGACGCCGCGCCGATTCGGGCATTTCTCGGCACGAATGGTAAAGCCGTTCTTGAATCTTTCGTCTTCTCCCACAACCGGTACAGGGCCAAGCGCGAGCACGGCCTCAGGGTCGAACCCACGCAGGTACTTGGCCAGCAGGTAAGCCTCTTCGACCGTCAGGTGCGGCGAGAGTAGGCCAGCCAGTCGGCCGGCGCCCGGCAGCTTGTTTTGCAGTTCCCCCGGCAATACCGACCAGTCGATCTCGACGTAGCCGGTGCCTTCTCGCCGCCGCAAGCCAATCTGCCGGGTGTCGCTATGGACGTAATGGAAGCCATAGCGCCCCTCGTCGCACATCCACCATTGATTGACGTGTGGGTTTTCGCGCGGTTTCAAGCGGTAAACGTGGTCCTGATTCTCCTCAACCCAGATCGAGCAGCCGGTCGAGCAGCCGGTGCAGACGGCTGGGTGCTTCTTCATGAACCAAACGCGCTGCTGGTACAAAAAGTCCTTATCGCCCAGGGCGCCCACGGGGCACAGGTCCACGACGTTGCCCGAGAGCTTATTGGTCAGCGGGTAGCCGGGCATCGTGTCGATTTCTTCGTGACTGCCGCGGTTGCTGACCATCAGCTCCGCCGTGCCGGAAATCTCTCGCGTGAAGCGCACGCAGCGGCTGCACATCACGCAGCGATCGACAAATAGCGTCACCGTTGGTCCGACGTCGCGGCGGCGGCTGGTGAATGGGCGGATGTCGGCCCGCCGCTCTTTCTGGCCGTGCTCGAAGTGGTAATCCTGCAAATAGCACTCACCGGCTTTGTCGCAGATGGGGCAATCGACCGGGTGCCGCAGCAGCAGGTCTTCTTCGACGCGCGCGTGGGCCTCGTGAACCTTTTGACTGTTGGTGACGAACACCGTGCCGTCTTTGGCCGGCGTTTGGCAGGCCGGCACGAGCTTGGGCATCATCTGGATCTCGCCCGTCTCGGCGTTCCGCGTACCGGTTTCGACCAGGCACATGCGGCAGCTCGCCACGACCGTCAAGCCCGGGTGCCAGCAATAGCGCGGGATGTTGATGCCGACGCGCTCGGCGGCCTGAATGCCGTTCAGGCGCTCCTTGTCGCCGATTTCGATTTCGTTTCCGTCGACGTAAACTTTAGCCATCTTCCCTTCCATTTCCGCATCGCCCGCTCAGTCCGTAGTGAACGCGCTGTATTGCGTTCTGAGGTTCAGGCTGGAGGCAGTTTAGCAGGTTGCCGGGCCATAGCCTAGCAGCCAGTTCAAAGACGCCGATCATTGATTTCACTACTGTTTCGACGGAAGGAGGCGCGCCATTGCCGCTTCAAGCCAAACGCTGCGCTCGTCGTCGGCGCCGGCCACCGCGGCCCATTCCGTACGTATGATTTCCACGTCGATCGTATCGCGATTCGCACTCAGCAACGATTCAATGTCCGCCAGGTCTTGCGGCCGGAATGCAACCAGCTTGGTGACGATCAAACATTCGGCCGAGGCGACTTGCACAGGGTGGCCCTCGGTCCAGAGAAGCGGCGTGGCGTCCCTGATCGTTCGGTGAAAAAGCGGCACCATCGGCTTAATCCAGTCGATGCGGACGAGGCCGAAGTGCAGTACGGCCATGTGCTCTCGGACGTATTCACGTATGACTGTCGCCATGTCGAAGTCGAAGCCCGCCTGCGCCAATTCGTCGAGCAAGCCCGGCAGCGCCACTTGCGACACGTCCAAGAGAACGTCAACATCCTGGGTAAATCGCTGACGCCCACGGAAGCTCGCCGCCAATCCGCCCAACAGCGCGTATCGTATCGACTTGGCGGCGAAGGTCTCGGCAAGCAACTCGACCGCGCGCACCAGGTCGTTTTCCAAAGTCGTGAGGTCATCTGCCATGGCGCGCAATCAATTCTCGGATGGCCTGCCGCGTAAGTTCTTCTTGCTCGAGGTTATATTGCCGCAGGAATTCTTTGTTCGTCGCTCGTTGCATCAAAAGCGCGCCTGCCCGCAGGATCCCGCGAAACGACCGCATGCGTTCTTCCGGCGACAGAGCGCGAAGCCGCGCTGCTTCCTCCGCGATTACGTCGGCGTCGTTCGGAAATTTGATTGCCAAGTCCATAGATCACGCCGCTCGCGTGCTGATTCTGAGGATTGCCACACAACAACATTTTATCGCACCGGGCGACGACCGGGCTATTGGTGGTGGTTTGCCTCCGGCCACCAGGGCGCAACCTGAACGACGTCGCTGTGCGAGTTGCGGCGCGGGTCGAGTGAGAGCACCGCCTCGGTGTTGTCGTAGCCGCTAGGGTTCGTGCGGCGGATAAAATCTTCAAACTCCTGGCGGAATTTACGGATGGCGTTCTTGATTGGCCAGGCGGCGCCGTCGGCCAGGCCGCAGATGGTCGTGCCAGGAATGATGCCGATGGTATCGCCGATCTCCAACAACAGATCGAGATCGCGTAGCCGGCCTTTGCCGGCCTTGATGCGTTCGAGCATTTCCAGGCTCCAACGCGTCCCTTCGCGACAGGGCGTGCATTGTCCGCAGCTCTCATGCGAAAAAAAGCGGCAAGTATTGTGCAGGAAATCGACCATGCTCACTGTTTCGTCGATTACGGTGACGGCCGCGGTGCCCAACCCGAGGCAACCGACTTTGCCTGGTCCGTTGAAATCCAGCGGCGTGTCAAACTCGGCCTCGGTCAACAGGCCCATGCTGATGCCGCCGGGCACGGCCGCCTTGCCGCGGCGTCCCTTCCACACGCCGCCGCCAAAGCGGTCGATCAGCTCGCGGCACGTCAGGCCCAGCGGCGCCTCGTAGCAACCTGGCCTGTTCACGTGCCCGCTGACGCAATACAGCTTGGGCCCATAGCTGCCCGGATCGCGCGGGTTTTTGGGATCAGCCGGCACGCCGATCGACTTGAACCACTCGGCGCCACGGGCGGCGATTTGCGTGACGCAGGCCATCGTTTCGATGTTGTTCACGACCGTCGGCTTGCGAAACACGCCCTCAACGGCGGGAAACGGCGGCTTGATGCGCGGCCAAGCCCGCTTGCCTTCCAGGCTCTCGATCAGCCCGGTCTCTTCGCCGCAAATGTAGGCCGCCGCCCCACGGTGCAGATAAATATCGAGCGAAAACTCGGCGCCCAGAATGTTCTTTCCCAGGTAACCGGCCGCGTAACACTCGTCGATCGCCTGTTGCAACCGCTTGTAGGAAAGCGGGTATTCATATCGCAGGTAAATGTAGGCCGTGGTAGCCCGCGTGCCGTAGCAACCCAGGATCGTGCCTTCCAGCACCTGGTGAGGATCGAGCTCCATCAAGATGCGGTTGTTGAACGTGGCCGGCTCGCTCTCGTCGGCGTTGATGCACATAAAGATCGGGCCGGGGTGGTCCTTCGGCAGGAAGGTCCACTTCAATCCGGTGGGAAAGCCCGCACCGCCGCGTCCGCGAAGATTGCTCGACTTCACCAGGTCGACGAACTTCGCCGGCTCCATCTCCTTCAGCACCTTTTTCAGCGCCGAATATCCTCCGCCCGCTTCATACACGCGCAGCGTATGGCTATCGGGCTTGTTGATGTTGGCCAGCAGTACGGGTTCGAAGTCAGGCAAGGTCGCTGCTCACAGTCAACAAGAGGGCCGCGCCGAAACGGTGGAATGACGAATGACCAATGACGAATGACGAAAGAATGACGAAGCCCGAATGACGAATGCCCGACGATCGGCGCATTCGGATTTCGTCATTAGGCATTCTTTCGTCATTCGTCATTCCGTCATTCGTCATTTGCTGATGTAGTCAGCTCAGCGATTTAAGGAACTCGTCTGCCTTCTCGGCTGTCAAATCCTTGTGCAGCGTGTCGCCGACAAGCATGCAAGGGGCAAAGTCGCAGCCGCCGAGGCATTCGGCAAATTCAATGGTCAGCTTGCCGTCGGTGGTCGTCTCGCCGGGACGGATGCCCGCCCGCTGGCAAAGATGCGCGAGCACCTCTTCACCGCCGCGCAAAGCACACGAGATCGAGCGGCACACCCAGGCACGATGCTCGCCGTGCGGCTTGTCTTGCTTGAAAAAGCCGTAAAAGCTGAGCGTGTCTTGCACCACTGCCGGCGGCAACTCGAGCAACTCGGCGATTTCCACGACCGCTTGGAGCGGCACGTACCGCAATCGCTCGTTCACGATGTGTAGCGCTGGCAGCGTCACCGCCTGCTTCGTCGGGTAACGAGGGAAGTAGACCTTGATGGCCTCGACCATCTCGTCGGTCAGGATGCGTTCGGTGTCGACGCTCATCCGATCCTCCCGCCGGACAGCGACCCCGAAGGGGTCGCACTCGATAGCCCAGGGCGCAGCCCTTGGTGTTGCGCTTTTTGCTGCCGCGGAGCGGCAACGGAGTGTAGCCGCGGGTGCAAACCCGCGGAAAATGTGGCAAAATCCAATGAAGCCGCGGAGCGGCGACGTAATGCCAACCGTCGTCCCTCCGCCGCCGCTCCGCG
>DASSFG010000329.1:0-15685 GCA_035694685.1 Pirellulales bacterium | reverse complement strand
GTGGGCTTGCGCCCACGGCTAAACTCGATCGTCCCTGCGGGACTGGAGAACACAAAGAGCAGAACGCAAAGTCCAAAGTCGAGAACCTAAAATCCAAAATCCAAAATCCAAAATCGTCTCGGTGGGTTTGACGCCCGCCTGGCAGCAGATCCTGCAATTCGACAAGCTGCGGGTCGGCGAGGTGAACCGTGCGCGGGAAGCGCATTGGTGCTCGTCGGGCAAGGTGTTTAACGTGGCCATCGCGCTGGCGCAGTTGGGCGCCGATTGCCGGTTGGTCAGCCCCGTCGGGCCGAACGTGCGCGATCTCGTGGAGACAGAGCTGTGCCACTTGGGCGTGCGGTCGCAATTGGTTGATAGCGCTGAGCCGACGCGCGTTTGCACGACGCTGATCGAGTCATCGACCGGCACGGTGACCGAACTGGTGGAAAATGCGCGGCCCTTAGGCGAAACGGAGATCGCTCAAGTCGCCGAGTGGTACGCGGCGGCCGCAGAGCAGGCAAGCGGGGCGGTCCTGACAGGTTCGTTGCCGGCCGGCGCACCGGTGACGTTCTATCGCGACTTGCTGTCGCGCACGCCTTGCCGCGCGGTGCTCGATGCGCGCGGGCCAGAGTTGCTGGCCGCACTCGATGCGCGACCGTTTCTGGTCAAGCCGAACCGCGAAGAGTTGGCCATGACCATGCAACAGCCGCTTACGGACGATGAGGCGCTGGTCGCCGCAATGCGCGGCCTGAATCAGCGCGGCGCCGAGTGGGTGGTGGTTACGGAAGGGAAACGGGCGGTGTGGGCAAGCTCGGCAGACGGTGTCTTCCGCTTGCAGACGCTGACGGTGGAACACGTCGTCAATCCAATCGGCTGTGGCGATTGCCTCGCGGCTGGGCTGGCGTGGGGCCTGGCGCTCGGCCACGGCCCGCTGCCAAGCTTGGCGATCGGCATTGCCGCCGCCGCTCAGAACGCCGCCCAACTCCTGCCCGGCCGCCTTAACGGGCCATTAGCTCTGGAACAAGCCAAAAGCGTCGTCATCGATCGCTGGCCGAGTCTGTAAGAACCGGTCGACTCGATTTCCATGAGCCGGCTTCAGCCGGGCTTGTCGTCTTTGCCACCAGCTTTAGCTGGTGGTTCGCGACCGCACTCGAAACTCCAATCAGCCGGCTTTAGCCGGGCTTCTCGATTATGGCTTTAGCCCTTGCTCACCCTTCAAAAGACTAAAGCCAGGTCGAGAAGCCCGGCTGAAGCCGGCTCAAAGATTACATAGCACCCCAAAAACCACCAGCTAAAGCTGGTGGCAGACCAGTCCAAGCCCGGCTGAAGCCGGCTCACTCCCAACCACCCCGGTGGCCTGCAACGATCAGCGACTTGTGTAGAACAACAAGGGCCGCGTGCTGGAGTCTGCAATCACGTAGCTCGCGGCTACGGCGGCCTGCGGCCAATTAATCAATCTCTCCAGAAAGCGGGATGATCTCTCAGCTCGCTGGCAATGGCCATTCGGCGGTGGTACATTACCGGCTGCATTTCTGTTTTTTTCGCAATTCTTGGCAGGAGACCGAGCTATGAGATCGTGTGTCAATCGGCGCCTTGGGCGCGGCGGGCTAATGCGAGTCGCGGCCTTCACGCTTTTCTTCTCTGGTTTCTTTGCCTGCCTGGTAAAGGCTGCTGATCCGCGTTGGGCGGTTCAGGCCGACCCTCCAGCCAATACAGTTAGATGGCCGGCCACGGTCGAGCTTTCGATTGAACAACCTCCACGCCTGGAAGAAATTCTTTTCCCGACCGTGCCAAGCCCTTTCTGCCTGGTTGGTCTCGATGCTTATGAGAGCAATCGAGGCGAGCTGTGGAACCTGGCCGCCGGAAAACGTGAAGGGCTGATTAAGGGCAACCCGGAAAAGGCCAATCGGCGGACGCTTTCGCCCGACGGCAAGTACCTGGCCCTGGCCGTGCTCGATCGGGCCCAAGCCAATTCCATCGAAGTCTGGTCGCTCGAGACGGGAGAACGGGCTGCATCGTTTCCCGCCGACGACAAGTCGCTGTCGATGACCATTCTCGACTTCGCCGGGCCGAACGAGCTGGTCACTTACACCTTCGGCCAGCAGAACGGCAAGTTCGTCTACCATTTGCGAATTTGGGAACCAGCCACCGGCAAATCACTGCGACAGTTCGATCTCGAGAAGAACGTTTCGGGCGATACCCGCTACGACATCAGCCCCGGCGGGCATTGGCTGGCGACGCTCATGAACCCCGAAGTGGTTATTTATGACCTGCGCACCGGCAAGCCTGCCGGAACGATCACCCCGCCGAGCAAGACCGAAGACGGAAAGCACGTTTCGGTCGACAGTGTTCGATTTTCCCACGATGGTAAAGAAATCGCCTGTCTGTCTGAAGGATCCGACGGTTCGGTGCTGGTCGTACACGATACGGCTACGGGAGAGCGCAAGCTGACGCACGAACTGCCCAAGAGCTATAAGTCGGCGCTGCAAAACCCCGCGTCCTACAAGGGGCCGCACATCGAGTTCGTAGCCGAGCCAGCCGGCTTTCTCTGGTACGGCGGAGGGTTTATCGAACGCGAAACCGGGCTCATGCTCTGGCGTTATCAGCAAGGCATCACGGAATTCAGCCATTGGAAGCGGCTGCTCACGCCCTCGGGCCTGATCGTATCGAGCGGCGGGCACGACAGCCGTAAGATCGTCTCGCTGCCATTTCCCGCCGACAAACTCAAAGCAAGCCTGAAGGCTTACCGCGGCGATGCGCCCGCCCTGGTCAAGCCGGGCGAGAAAGTTAAGCTTTCCGTTAAAGTAAGTCAGGTGCGCTTCGGCAAACCGGCCGACGCTGAAGTGGCCCTGACAGACGTACTGGCGGAGCGCTTGGCCGACGATGGATTGGAGGCGGCCGACGAAGGCTCCACGGCCGTCTCGGTGCAATATAAGGAGGGCACGGGCAAGACGTTGCAAGAATTCAAGGGCGGCAACCTGATCGGCCGCGGCGGCGTGGCCACCGGCCGGACCGTGCAAAGCACGTCGGCCGAGCTGGCCATCAAGTGGACCAGTGCCGACGGCAAGGCGACGATCTACGAGCACACATTGAATCTCGATCCCAACACGTTGTTGTTCACCAATCAAGCGCAAGTTACTGACGAACTGGCCCGCAAGCAGGTGTTTGACATCATCAAGATTCAGCTCGCCGGTTTGCCCATGCCCTATTTCGTGCCGAACGACAAGTCTTTGGCCGTCTTACCCATGACCACCACGTCGCAAGCGGCCGCGCCCGTCTCGCGCAAAGATGCCCTGAAGAAAAAGATCAACTCCAAACTCAAGAAGGTCGGCAAGTAAGTCTTGCCCCATTGTCGGGCTCGCTACAATAGGAATAAACGGCCGTGCGGCCCGATTCACTTCTTTGATGCACGTCGTCGCCGTCGGCCGAGGCGCAGCAGTCGTCGCTGCTTGCGCGCTCGCACCGTGCTGGCCAACCGGTTTACGTTGCCGGACCGCGAGCATTGCCGGCTTCCGCATGACTGTGTCGATCCGATTCCTCGCTATGAGTGTGAAAACTTTCTAAAGAAGAGCCCCGCTCCGAATCGAAACTACCTTTCGGAAGGCTTCAGGCACGACAGACCATCTATCAGAGATAGTCGGTAGCGACCGGAAGCTTGCAGGGGGGAAACCTGCCACCAAGGGGCCCATGCCTCTAGAACACTCTCGCGCCGACCGTCATGGCCGGCGCGGTAGAGTTCGGCTTGCTCTCTCCCCTGCCTCGGCTCTTCCGGGGCTTTGTCGCCCGGAAGTGAGTGAAAAACGGGAGCGGTCGTTTGAACCACGGCTTCTCCATTTTACGGATTTTCACTGACTTCCGAATGCCCTGCGAGCCGAAGAGGTTAATTAGGCCGGATCAGAGGGATCTGACCCTTAGCCACGTAGAGAACGAACTTGTCAGCCCCGACCCAGACGTTTGCGGCCGCTTGCTTGCTCACCCACAGCCGGCGAGAAGGAGCGCGTGAGAAGCTTCCGCAAACGACCCCAGGGGCGAGGCTTGCCCGACGGCGCCCGTGCCGCTTGGCGAGCATTCCAAACTAACGCGATAGTAAATCGGAGAGCCTGCGATGAAGGTTTTCACAACTGGACAGGTCGCCAAGATCTGTAAGGTGGCCCCGCGCACCGTCAGCAAATGGTTTGATTCCGGCCGGCTGAAGGGTTACCGCATTCCGGGATCGCAAGATCGTCGTATTCCTCGCGAATACCTGATCCGCTTCCTCAAGGAGCATGGTATGCCGCTGGGCGACCTGGAAGACGAAGCCATGGCAAAAGTGCTGGTCGTCGGTCAGGACCAGGTCCTGATCGAGAGCCTGAAGCGCGAATTGCCGTTGGAAAAGTCGTTTAAGCTGGCCGTGGCCGCCAGCGGGTTCGAGGCCGGTATTCAGGCCGAGAGCTTCCATCCCGACTGCATCATTGTCGACTTCTCGATCGGCCGCATCGAGGCGTTGCAAATCTGCCAAAACCTGCGGCGTAACAGCGAGTATTCCGACACGATCTTGATCGCCCTGTTGCCCGACGACGGCAACTCGAACAGTTTCGACCGTTCGACGATCAACGAAACGTTCAAGAAGCCGTTTGACACGGCGCTGTTGGCCGAACGTCTGCGGACGCTGATCGGCGCCCGCAAAGAGTTGGTTCGCTAGAGTGACGGCCCCCCTTGCCGCTGCCCTCGATCTGACCTCTTACTATCGCCGCTGAAAAAAGCAACCCGTCGCGGATGGACCCCCGCGACGGTTTTTTTTGCGCCCTTGGCCGAACTGGCTAGTTCGTTGTCCACTCTTAATGCAAAATCGCACGATGGCGGCCGAACGATGGCGCATCCGCTTGCGCCATTTTTCGTTTTGCATTTTGCATTAGCCCGCATTGCGCACCTGCCTATCCTAACCCGAAGCGCAAGCGAGGAAGGGGAAAACGTTTACCTCGCTTGCGCTTTTTGATGTTGCGCATTTCAATCTACGCCGCGGAGCGGCGCTCGGAATGTAGCCGTGGGCGAAGCCCGCGGTACAGTGTGACGCGCGTTTGGGGAAGCCGCGGAGCGGCGGCGGACGGACGACGGTTGGCATTACGTCGCCGCTCCGCGGCTTCATTGGATTTTGCCACATTTTCCGCGGGTTTGCACCCGCGGCTACACTCCGTTGCCGCTCCGCGGCAGCAAAAAGCGCAACCCCAAAACTTGCGCTTCGGGTTGGCGTCGGGCGCGCTGTCTCGCGGCTACGGGGGCAGGTGCGCAATGCGGGTTAGCGGCCGGCGCCGGCAAGCTCCGCCACCACGGCCATCAATTCGCCGAGCTCGACGGGCTTGCGAAGATGGTTTTGATAGCCTGACTGCAAGCAGCGCTGCCGGTCTTCCGCCCGAGCAAAAGCGGTCAACGCCACCGCCGGTGTCTGCCAGCCCGATTGACGAAGCGCGCGAATGAAATCGTAGCCGTCCGTGCCGGGCATGGCGATATCGCTGATGATCACGTCCGGTGCGAAGCTGGCCATGATGGCTTGGGCTTCGGCCGCCGAGGCGACCAGCGCCGGCGTGGCGCCACATTCCATCAACGCCCGCTCGAGCAGCCCGCGCGCGTCGGGCTCGTCGTCGACGACTAACACCTTGATGCCGCTCAGATCGAAGTCGTTGCAATCGGGCGCCAGGTTGGAACGATCGATCGACGGCCGGACCGCGCGTTGTTGCGGGGTGAAATGAATGGGGAGATGAACGAGAAAGGTCGCTCCCCGGCCCTCACCCTCACTCTGGGCGTGTACCGTGCCGCCGTGCAAATCAACCAGGTTCTTGACGATCGAAAGCCCAAGCCCCAGACCGCCATGTTGACGTTTGATGGAACTGTCAGCCTGGGCAAAACGATCGAATAAACGGGTCAAGAACTGCGGGTCGATTCCTTGCCCGGAATCGCTCACGCCGATTTCCACCTGTGGGCCGAGATCGCGCGTGAAGACGCGAATCACGCCGCCGGGCGGCGTAAACTTGACCGCGTTGACCAGCAGGTTCCAAAACACCTGCTGCAGCCGGGCCGGATCGCCGCTCAACTCCGCCGAGCAGCCAAAGTCCGTTTCCAGACGCAACCGTTTGGTCTCGACGGCGGGCATGACCGTCTCCAGGCTCAATCGCAGAACGTCCAACAACTTGACGGGCCGCAGGTCGAGCAACAACTTTCCCGAGACGATGCGGCTCATGTCGAGCAGATCGTCGATCAACTGCGTCTGCGCTCGCACGTTGCGGTCGATGATCGAGATTGCCTGCTGGAGCGTCTCTCGATCGACCTCCCTCATGGAAAGGAGCTGGGTCCAGCCGAAAATGGCGGTGAGGGGCGTACGCAGCTCGTGGCTCAGCGTCGCCAGGAAGTCATCTTTCATGCGGCTGGCACGCTCGGCCTCGAGTTGCAACTCGCGGGCGCGCAATTCAGCCTGCCGAATTTGTTCGAGCTGATCGCGGATTTGATACTGGCGCTGGCGCGAGCGTACGGCGGCGTCGAGCGCGCTGACCACCGAACGACTTGGCGCCGGCCGTTCCAGAAGCGTCACGTTGCCCAACGCTCGTAGCACGTCGGCGGCGATGGCCGATTGAGCCGCCCCGCGCATCAGCAACACAAAGGGCAACTGTGACCAAGATGGTTGGCTTTGAACCGCGGCCAGCAGCCGGTCGATGCCGCTGGCCACCAGCGCTTCTTCCGTCAACAGCACCGCACCGGCGCCGGCAGCAATTTGATCGCTGAGCTGGAACAGGTCGCGGCAGCGGGTGCAAACCAGCCCGGCGCTTGCTAACAGCGCGGCAGTCACCTCGCCGTCGCGCCGCGTCGGTGGAAGGTGCAAGATCCGCCGCTGGTTGTCCGTCTCCACTCTGTCAGTCTCCGCTGGCACCGCCATGGCCCTACGCTGGTTTCTGGGCGTGGTGACTGACCTCGACCGGGATTCCGCTGAGGATGCCGCGAAACTGCGTCAAGGGTTCGCTGAGGTGAATGCCCTTCTCGTTGAACCACAACTCGCGGATACTCTCCTCGTGCGGCCCGCTGCGCTTCTTGACGACGGAAATGGCCTTTTTGACTTTTCCTCCGTGCTCGAAGTAGCGAAACAGCACCACCGAATCGGCCAGGTAACTGGTGTCGACGGGCGAATGCATGTGACTGCCCACCATGCCATGCTGGGCCACCACCATCAGTGTCATGACGCCTTGGCGGCCCAGATAGGTAAGCAGCTCGTGGAGCTGCGCCGTCAGGAATCGTTCCTCGGGCATGGCATTCATGTAGCCGTTCAGGCTGTCAATGACTACCACTTTGGCGCCATCGGCTTCCACGGCGTGTCGGACGAGGTGCGCGAACTCGCCCGGCGAGACCTCCGCCGGATCGATCTGCCGCACTCGCACGTGTCCCGCTGCGGCACCTTGCCGGAAGCGAATGCCCAGCGACTCCGACCGCGCTTCGAGCGTGGCCGTGCTCTCGTCAAAGCTGAAAATGACGGCATGGTCGCCCTGAGCCGCGGCCGCCACGGCATATTGAACGGCGACGGACGACTTGCCGGCGCCGGCCGGGCCCATCAAGAGAGTGCTCGTGCCGCGGTCCGGCCCTCCGCCCAACAGGGCGTCCAAGGCGCTGATGCCGCTCTTCACGCTCTGCGGCGTAAACTCCTGCTGATGTTCCGTGGCGACCAGCCGCGGGTAGACCTTCAGGCCTCCGCGGCTGATGGCGAAATCGTGAAAGCCGCCCCGAAAATCGCTGCCGCGCATTTTCATCACGCGCAAGCGGCGACGGTTGGCGCCGTACATGGGCGCGAGCTGCTCGAGCGAGATCACGCCGTGGGCGATGCTTTGCAAGTGAATGTCGGAGCCCTCCGACGTTTTATCGTCAAGCAGGATGGCCGTACACGCCCGGCCGATAAAGAACTGCTTGAGGGCCAGGATTTGGCGGCGGTAGCGCAGCGAGCTTTGGGCCAGCAGCCGCAGCTCGGAAAGCGAGTCGAAAATGACGCGGCTGGGATTGTTCGCTTCCACTGCGTCGAGGATGCGCTTGGTGGTTTCGTGCAACTCGACTTCGGCGGCGGGATACATGGTAACCTGGGCATCGCCGTCGAAATCATGCTCGTCGGCAATCAGCTCGACGATGTCGATGCCGTCGAGCGACCACCCATGCGAGGTCGCGCCCGCGATCAGTTCTTCCTTGGTTTCCGAAAGCGTGATGTAGAGGCATTTTTCGCCTTCTCTCAGGCCTTCCAGTAGATATTGCAGCGAGAGAGTGGTCTTGCCGGCGCCCGGATTGCCGTCAACCAGATAGAGCCGGTGCGGGATCAGACCCCCGCCGAGCACGTCATCGAAGCCGGGAATGCCGGTCCTCGAGCGTTCACCGCTGTTCAAGGAAACCTCCCTTCATTGGTCGTCCCATCGCTTTGCGCCAAGCCCATCCGCCGCTACAGCACATACGATACCAATCTTCGCCTCTCGGAACGAGTGTCCGCGCTCATTGTTCTACACATCTCGAGAATCGTCCCCTGCACGGCGGCACCAGCCTTTGGAGTGCGGCGATTTATCGCCGCTTTTGCCCGTCGCGGAGCGACCCTTCTTTCGACGCGCCGGTTTTTGGTCGCCGGCCGACGTATCAAAGAAAGCGGCTCCGCCGCAAGTCAAAGCGGCGATAAATCGCCGCACTCCAAAGGATTTGGCACTACCGGGAGGTAAATCAAGCCAAAATACCTGCGACCGGCCGGCCGCCGTGGGCCACGGCAATGGGCCTGCCGGTGCGGTCGTGTACCGGCATCTCCGGGTCGATGCCCAAAAGGTGATAAATCGTGGCGCAGATGTCGCGGATGTGAACCGGGTTGTCTTTGATGAACGCCGCCTGCTTGTCGCTGGCGCCAAAAATCGTCCCGCCGCGAATGCCCGCTCCGGCGAGAAGCACGCCATAGCAATACGTCCAATGGTCGCGTCCACCCTTGGCGTTAATCTTGGGCGTGCGGCCCATTTCGCCCATCGTCACCACCAGCGTCTCGTCGAGCAGCCCGCGCTGGTCGAGATCTTCAATGAACGCCGAGTACGTCTGATCGAAATCGGGCAGCATGACCTTCATCATCGGAAAGTTGTTCTCGTGCGTGTCCCAACCGGCGCGACTGACCTGAAAACGGGCCGAGAAATTGTCCCAACTCACGTTGACGAACCGCACGCCGCGCTCGACCAATCGCCGCGCCAAGAGCGCCGCCGAGCCAAACAGCGTGCGGCCGTAACGCTCGCGCGTGGCTGCGCTTTCGCGGCCCAGGTCGAACGCTTCGCGCACCGCCGCCGAGGTAAGCATGCCGAAGGCCAATTGCTGCTGTGCCGGAAAGTTGCCCAGCTCGCGCCGGGCGGCGCTGGTCCGGAACTTGTCGTCGAATTGCTCCACGAGACGCCGCCGCCCGTCCAATCGGTCGAGCGTCATGCCGTCCAACAAATCCATGTCGGTCAGGCGCGGCTCGCCGCGTAAGGTCTGCGCGTGGTATTGCACTTCGGGCGGCCGGTCGACGGAGGCCGTACACTCGGTGCAGAACGGATCAAAGCGGCGGCCCAAGAAGCCGCCGTGCGGGCCGGCCTTCTTCCGCAGCTCGCCCCAGCCCAACGGACATGGCAAGTAGGCATAAGTCGGCAGGGCCTTGGGCACGTCGCGCTCCAGATAAGCGCATACCGAACCCATGCTGGGCGGATCGCTGTCGCGAAATTCTTCGTCGGGCAAGTTCACGTCAAAGCCCGTGTACATCGGCAGGTTTTTGTGGCAGCCGCCGTTGTGATACACGCTGCGCACGATGGCCGACTTGTGCATCCAGCGCGCGGTCAGCGGCAACAACTCGCCGATTTCAACCCCGGTCGCGCTGGTCGCAATCGGCTTGAACTCTCCGCCGACGCCGTCGGGGGCGTTCGGTTTCAAGTCGAACATGTCCTGAGTCGGCGGACCGCCCTGCAAATACAGCAGCACCACGCTTTTCGCTTTGGCGCGGCGGCGGACGCCATCGACGGAACTTTCCACGGCGGCGAGCGCAGCGCTATAAAACAGGCCGCCGAGCAGCGTCAATGCGCCTGCGGCCAGCGTTTCGCGGCGCGTGATGCCGTCGCAGCAGGCCCGCGGATTGCCCAGCAATTTGATGGCGTTCAAGGAGAACTCCTCGGCTGAGTGGTTGCTCAGTGCGAATTATAGCAATCCTGTCAGCACTTACCGCCCCGAACAGCCCTGGTTGCAAGTGCCAACCCGTCGACAGCGGCACAATCTCGGTTCCAGTTCCCTCTCCATAAAGTAATTACGAATAGTAACTTGCGTTCCGGCATCGGTTAAAGTAAAGTGGTTTTACCTTTATTTGGTAACGCTGCTTTATCTCATCGAACCGTATGGCCGAGTGGAAATTCTATGGACGAAGGGAGCAGCTTGCGGATTTAGAGCGAATGCTCGACCGCAAACGCTGGTTCTTTGCCAAGGTCACCGGTCGTCGCCGGATCGGCAAGACGACGCTCATTCAGCGAGCAATGCAAGAACTCGGCAGCAAGCAGCCTGTGTTCTACGTCCAGATACCTGACTCTGAGCCAGCGGGCGTCCTGTCAGCAGTGAACGACGCCTTGGAAGCGTTCCACGTGCCTGCCGATCGGCATCCCCGTCCGAAGGATCTTTTACAACTTGCGAAGTTGCTGGAGGCAATGTCTGAAGGCGGCTACATCGTCATCCTTGACGAGTTCCAATACTTCAATCGCAAGGGTTACGAAGAGTTCTGCTCGTACTTGCAGGCAAGCGTGGATCGGCTGGCAGCGAAGGCAGAACAGGTGCGAGGAGGGTGGATCGTCCTTGGCTCCGTCTACACCGAGATGGTCGCATTACTCGAAGATCGAACAGCGCCGCTCTACAACCGACTTACCGATACGATCAACCTCACCCATCTCGACATCAGCTCGATTCTGTCCATCCTTCAAGATCATGCCGAGCCGACTCCGGCGCGTCTGCTGTTTCTTTGGAACCTCTTTGAAGGAGTTCCGAAGTTCTACCGTGACTGTTACGAGCAAGATGTGCTTGCCGCCGGACGTAAGACACTGCTGCGCCGCATCTTCTTTGAAAGTTCGTCGCCGCTTCGGTCAGAAGCTGAGAACTGGTTTCTGCGTGAACTGCATGGCCGGTACGATGTTGTCTTGAAGTTCGTGGCCCGCAATCCGGGGCGAATGCACAAGGAATTGGTTCAAGCAATTCGAGAGGCAAGCGGAACGGCCGACACACAAGTCGGCGGCTACTTGCAGGTCCTCATCGAGCGATTCGGACTGATCGAACGCAAGTTGCCGGTGTTCGCCAAACCAGAAGCGAAGCGCAGCCGCTACTATGTCACCGACAATTTTCTCCGCTCGTGGCTGGCGGCTTTGGCAAATCCCGTTTCGGCGATAGCGTTTCGGCCACTCGACGATCTGATTGCCGAGGCCGACCAGCGGCTCGAAGCTGTCGAGGGTAGTTCACTGGAGAAATTGGCTGGCCAACTTTACGAGGAACGGAGCCGCAGGGGAATGAGCGATTTTCCAATTACCCATCGAGTGCAGGGGTTCTGGGACAAGGCCGGCACCGAGATTGATCTTGTGGCCTTCAATGAAACGGCCGAATCCATTCGCTTCGGCTCGTGCAAACGGTCTCCCAAGAAGTTAATGGCCGATGTGAACAACTTTAAGCAGCACGTTGAGCGGTTCCTTCACACGATGCCAAAATATCAGGGATGGATGAAGCAGTTCGTTGGCATCTCACCTGTCTTGGACGCAGAACAACGCGCCTTCCTGATCAGTCACGACATCCTTCCACAGGATTTGAGTGATCTCACACTCGGCTTCAATTGACCGCACGGTGGCATCGAGCCGTTTCTTTCTGACCTCTCGCAGGCGAGAATATGGTTGCGACCTCGCCGACTGGGAGTTACTGTTAGGATCCTGCCCGCTCCTGCCGTAAATACGTGCTATGCTTTAAGCGGTTGGTTTGACGACACGACGCGCGCCTGCGGTTCTAGCGAACTTTCTCGCGGCTCTCTCGCCTTTCCCTCCTTGGCGGGCGAACGCTCTCTGTTTGGGTAGACGCTATGATCCATTGCCGCGCTTGCTGGCAGCCGATGTCGGCTCTCTCTCGACGTTGTCGCCGCTGCGGCGACGTCGACTCCCCGCGCCGGCACCTCGCCGTCGCCAAATTCACCCTGTTTGTCGCCCTCACCACGCTCGTAGTCGGCCTCACCGTCTGGCTCCGCTGACGCCGCTTCAGCATCGTGCTTTATGGCTTGAGGCCGGCAAAGATCAGTGTACGCTCCTGGTTCAGCACGTTAAATGTTATAACGGCCGGACCATAAGCGAGCTCATCAATGACAATGAGTCCCATGAATCCTAACAAAGCACTGTGGGAAAAAGGCGACTTTACTCGCATCGCCGAGACCATGCGCGAAAGCGGCGAGGCGCTTGTACGGCGCATTGGCATTTCCAAAGGCCTCAAGGTTTTGGACCTCGGGTGCGGCGACGGCACGACGGCCATACCCGCGGCAAAACTCGGTGCGGACGTGCTGGGCGTCGATATCGCAAGCAACCTGGTTGAGGCGGGGAATAAGCGGGCCAAGGAACTTGGCCTTACGAATTGCCGGTTCCAGGAAGGGGATGCAACCAACCTGCACCAATTGTCAGATCAAGCGTTCGACGTCGTCGTGAGCATTTTTGGAGCGATGTTTGCGCCCCAGCCGTTTCAGGTGGCGAAGGAGAAGGTACGCGTGACGAAGCCCGGAGGTCGGATCGTCATGGGCAACTGGATTCCGGATGATCCGACGTTGGTGGCGCAGATTTTGAAGATCAGCGCGGCCTATGCGCCGCCACCGCCGGAAGGCTTCATCAGTCCGATGACGTGGGGGATCGAGAGCCATGTGACCGAACGATTTGCCGCCGCGGGAGTGCCGGCAGAAAACGTTTCCTTCGAGCGAGACACGTTTACGTTCCACTTTGCGGGCACGCCTGCTGCGCTCGTGGATGAATTCAGGCGATACTATGGGCCGACCATGAATGCATTTGAAGCCGCCGAAAAGAAAGGCCGGGCCGCCGACCTGCAGCAGGAGTTAGAAGAACTGTTCGAACGAGAAAACCGAAGCCCGCACACAGGCGCAACAGTCATTTCGGCAACCTTCTTGCGAGTCACCGTTGAGCTTTAGAAAGGCGAGCTAGGTCGCCCTGATGTTCACGGTGGAAAAGCCGGCCCCGACGCGACCTCGTGAAGCATGCGAGGTGTCCTAATCGCTCGTTTCACGCAGCCGGGACTTCATCGTGGCCTGCTTGATTGACTTCTGCCCATCGCGGACCGTTTCTACTGCAACCATGTATCCATCTTGGATCTCTGCGACCTGCGCCAGAAATGCTGCGACATCGACGACTCTCGATCCGTTGATCGAGAGCAGGATGTCGCCGGGCTGAAGACCGGCGTCCGCGGCGGTTGTACCAGGAAAGACCTTTACGACCAACACTCCCGCGGTTTCGTCAAGCTGTGCGCGTTTTCGCAACTCTTCGCAGAGCGGCGAAATCTTCACCCCGAAAATCCTTCTGCGAGCCTGGGTCACGGCGCCGCGGTCAGCTTCGCCGCGAACTCCCACCGTGTCGGCGCCGCCCTGGTGCAAAATCAAGCGAGTCGCGCGGCCCTTATGGTCGCGGACGAAGGTGATTTGGGCATCGACCGCCTTATAGAAAAACTCTGTTTCCGATTCAGGAAACAGCTCGTCCTTTGATCGCTCCGAAACCGCCGAAAAGAGGCGATTGTCTTCACGGGTGATCGTCAGTTGGAGCTCAGGACTCAGCCGATATACGCCCACCAAACCGTCGAAAGCCGAGGGATCGAGCTCGACGGCGTGCCGCGCTCGCGGCAGCTTGTACGGTTCTTTCAAGAGGATCGATGTCAGGTCGACTGCCATGCGCGCCGGACGGTGCGAAACCACGTTGCTCAAGACCACCACAAGCGCCTGCTTGTCGGGGATACGAATCAAATAGGTGGCAAACCCGTTGATGCCGCCGCCGTGGCTCATCGCCTGGTGGTCGCAGCGAGTTTCAATCTGCCAGCCATACCCGTAGTCACTCTTGACGGGCGTGAACATTCTAGCCAACGATTCGGCGGAAACGAGTTTGGCGGCTCGCAACGCCTGGTCCCATCGTTTCAGATCGTCCACTGTCGAATAGAGCGCGCCGGCCGCGAAGGGGACCGACATGTCGATGAAGGCCGCATTAACCACCCCGCCGTCACGCTGATCATATCCCGCCGCACGCCTGGCAAGGATCTGATCGTGGTGGTCGTAGCCGGTGTCTCGCATTTCGAGTGGCTCGAAGATGGCCTCGTTTAAAAACTCTTCGTAGGACTTGCCCGATACCTTTTCGATGATGGCGCCCAGCACGATGTAGCCGGAATTGCTATAGGCGAATTTCTCTCCCGGTGTGAATTCAAGCGGCTTATCCTTGAACCGCGCTATGGTTTGGGAAGGCGTCGACGGCAGCATCATCGTGGCCGCATACTCCGGAAAACTGGTGAAGTTGGGAATGCCCGAAGTGTGGCTGAGAAGGTGATGAATCGTCACATCGTTCCAGGCATCCGGTGTGTCGTTGAGATGTCGCGCAACAGGATCGTCGACCGTTAGTTTGCCTTGCTCAGCAAGAACCATGATGGCCATGGCAGTGAATTGCTTGGTGATCGATCCCAGGCGGAACTTTGTTTTCGTGGTATTGGCCACTTCGAGTTCCACGTTGGCCAAGCCAAATCCGCGTGCCAGCAGCTCTCGATCGTCGTTCACAACCAGCACCGCGCCCATGAACTGCTCGACGTCGACACACGCCTTCACGTACCGTTCGATCTCGGCCTGAACGTCGTCGGCCGCGGCCGGCGCCGAAATCAAGATGAGTAACCATGCCGTCAAGCATGCGTAGTGCAAGCGAGTCAAATGCATGTTAGCTCCCTGGTTCGTCGATTTTCTTTGCTTCAAAGAAGCCATTCTCGTCGGTGCCGAACCTAAGGCGGGTTACCTTTCCCTGGTCGTCAGCCGCTTGGATCGAGACGACCAACAAACTGTACCAAGCCAAGGAGGAGGCCGTCTAGCAGCCCGCTGCCGCCCCCCAACGACCTTCGTTCTCGAATGGCGATTTTTTCGCCGCCTGTGGCGAAAAGATCGACTTCGGACGAGTCAGGCCGCCAATTGCCCGTGCGCTTACGCGGCAGAATCAGCAATGTCGCCCATACGCCACCTGGCCAATTTGTTTGGCATGCGGCGTGCGGTTCGCAGTTCTGCGTGACTTGCACGGCCATGACCTCTTCTACCTACCATCCGGGCATCGTTAACACAATTATGATCTGCTGCAATATCTCGATCTCTGGGCACGCTCGTGGATTTTTCTTGTTCTTGGCCATTTCGGCGTTTGGCGCGTGCGCGTCGTCGCTTTCGGCTGGCGACGAACAAGCTTCAGGCGGCAAGCTCGGTCAGATCGTCAACAAGGGGCTGGAATATCTGCGGCAAAAAGGGCAGGCCGAAGACGGTTCGTTTAGCAGTCAGGCCGGCCCCGGCGTCACCTCCCTTGTCGCGACCGCCGCCTTGCGCAATGGCCGCACGAGGCGTGACCCTGTCGTTGCCAAAAGCCTCCAGTACCTCGAGAACTTCGCGCAGCCCGATGGAGGCATTTATGCGCCCAACAGACGCGTGCCCAAC
>DASSFG010000328.1:0-2847 GCA_035694685.1 Pirellulales bacterium | reverse complement strand
GCTGCCGCGTGCGGTCGGGCAAATCAAGAAACTTGAGAAACTCGTAGTGCTTACTCCAGTAATACTCTTGACCTCGCAAACGTACCTTCCGGTCCGGCTGCCGCCAATTGCCGATGGTCGTCAGGGCGTCGGCTTCCCCATTGGCCTTGTGCCGCCAGAAATCACATAGCACGGGCTGGCGGGTTGGTTGGAACTGAAATCGGCCCGAGACGGGCAACTCGCAATCCGCACTCCCATAGTTCTCGCCGAAGGTGAAGAAAGCACAGTGCGGCTGCAAATAATTAATCGCCTTTTGGCAATTTTCGAAGAGTTGCATCTGCACCTCCACGGGATCAGTCTCAAGAAACACCAACCGGCCGGTCGCATAGTGTTCAGGCAACGGCTCGGTACCGCCGTGCAGATTGACGATCACATCGGCCGATTGATAGAGGTTACTAAGCTGCCGGTCGTTCAAGCCGTAAGACCGCTCTTTATCACAACAACTTCTGTAAGCCCAATGCTCCCCCAGGTCGAACCTGCGTAATGCGCCGTCGATGAAGGCAGCGGCCTTCCGCCAGCCATCGTCCGATTCGTCGCCAAAAAAATCGCGGGGCGTAACACCGTGGCTCTCGACGTAATACACCTCGTAGCCCAGCCGCTGAAAGCCGAGCAGATAGTGCAGCGTCTGCCAAACGACGCCGGCCACCGGCATGCGGCTCATCATGCCGAGGAGAACGATCTTTTTGCGGCCGGTCGTCATGCGCGACCTCCGTGGCGATGCTCCGCCACGACCGGGGCTTGCCCCCGTCGAGCGCTGATTGACAGGCTAACGCGCGAAGCAGCCACCGACCTCGCCCCGTGCCGGGCTTGTCTCGGTCGAGCGTATGACTGACCGGCTAGATGGCCCGATAAGCCGATTAAGTCGTGCTTCCCACCGGGACAAGCCCGGTGGAGAAGAGTTCTTTGCGGCGGGTACGTGCTAGCCAGCCAGTCGTGCCGGCCAGGGGGGCAAGCCCCGTGGAGCGGGCGCGCAGTAGATTGCAAATTGCAAATTGCAAATTGCAAATTGCAAAATGGACCTGAGATCGCGATCGACCGAATGCACGCGGTCAGGGGAGCTGAGGCCGAAGGCCACTGTAGCCGCGAAGCGGCGTGACTCATCAGCCCAGGGCAACGCCCTGGGTACGCCGTGCGTAACAACAATGGTAGCCCTGAAAAGGCGTGACCGACGTCCAACCCGTATCGGTCGGACGCCGTTGACCCGCCGCGGACCAGCGTGCATGCCAACGTTGGACGCCAGCGGAGGCAAGTCAAAATGCAAAATGCAAATTGCAAAATGCAAAATGGACCTGAGATCGCGATCGACCGAATGCGCGCGGTGAGGCGAGTGAGGGATCTTGCGATCATGCGGGCACCTCCGCGGCGTCGGCCGGCGGAAAGATGTCGCCGGGCAGGCGGCGGCGACGGTCGGCGTGCTGCAAGTCGTGAAGCTGCTTGTACAGGCCGCCGCGGCGCAACAGCTCTTCGTGCGTGCCCCGCTCGATCAGCCGGCCGCCGTCCATCACCAGAATCTGGTCGGCCTTGCGAACGGTCGAAAGGCGATGGGCGATCAAAAACGTCGTGCGGCCCACCATCAAGCGATCGAGCGCGTCGAGAATGACCGATTCCGTTTTCGAGTCGATGGCGGAAGTCGGTTCGTCGAGGATCAAGATCGGGGCGTCCTTGAGAAAGGCCCTCGCGATGCAGACCCGCTGCCGTTCGCCGCCCGACAGTTTCGCTCCCCGCTCGCCCAGCTCGGTCTCGTACTGGTGCGGCAGGCGGAGGATGAAGTCGTGGGCGTTGGCGTTGCGGGCCGCCTCGACCACTTCGTCCATCGTCGCCTCCAGCCGGCCATAGCGGATGTTGTCGGCGATGGTGCCCGAAAAGAGCAGCGGTTCTTGCAATACCAGGCTGATCTGCTCGCGCAAGCTGCGCAGCGTGAGTTGGCGAGTGTCGAGGCCGTCGAGCAGAATGTGACCGCGGCCCTGGGCATAGAAGCGGGGCAGCAGGCTGATGAGCGTGGTCTTGCCGGCGCCGGTCGGCCCAACGATGGCGATGATCTGGCCGGCACGGGCGTCGAACGAAATGTCGCTGAGGGTGTCGACGCGGCCTTGATAGCTGAAATGGACGTTCTCAAAGGTCACGTCGCCACGGGCACGTCCGAGAGTAATGGCGCCGGAAGCGTCAGCGATTTCAGGCTCGGTACCGAGCAGGTGGAAGGCGAGCCGCAGATTGACGAGCTTTTCCTGAAAAGTTCCCGCGGTGTGCGTGATCGCTTCCAGCGGCTTGTAGACCGAGGCGATGTAGGCCATGACCACCAGGAGCTGGCCGAGTTGCAGGTTGCCCGCCAGCACGTGCGAGGCGCCGATCCAGAGCACCAGCGCGGTTCCGGCGGCCGTGGTCATGTTGACGGCCAGCGAAAAAAGCGTCTGGCGGACGGTGAGCTTGACGCGGCCGTCGATGGCCCGTTCGCCTTGCTCGCGGAAGCGACGATACTCATGGTCTTCGCGGCCGAAAGCGACAATGACGCGGAGCATCGAGATCGCTTCGTGGACGATCGACAGGCTTTCGCACTCCATGTTGCGGACGTGCATCAGGCGGTCTTGAATGTGTTTGGCGTAATAGCGCACCGAGTAAGAGAGAAACGGCACGACGGTCAGCGAAACGATGGCCAGCCAGGGATCGAGCGTGAGCAAAATCCAGAACATGCCGACCAGCGTGATCACGCTCTGAGCGATGGGCGGCACGGCCATGACCAGGCCGGGCACGGCGTCGGCCTGCGAATTGATGGCGTAGATCAGCATGCCCGAACGGCGGCGGTCGTGGAAG
>DASSFG010000327.1:0-2401 GCA_035694685.1 Pirellulales bacterium | reverse complement strand
AACCACGAATTCGTCCTGGTGCCGGGCCAATCAACCATTGAAGGTATTCGAGCACTCGACAATCCGACGAATTCGGGCCTGTTGGCGGCGCGGCTCGAGAGCCAGGCGCGATACGGCACGGTGACGATGAATGCGGACGGGTCATTCACCTACGCACAGGGAGCAAACTTTCCGGGCATCGATAGCTTCACCTACGTGCTCAACAACGGCCAGGCAGACAGCGCTCCGGGCACGGTCCGGCTCGTATCGCCCAACGTCAATTTCGTTGAAGAGTTGTACCAGGCAGTGCTCAATCGCTCGGCCAGCGACGGCGATCTCATGTTCTTTGCCGGTCAGTTGAACGCGGGCGTCAGCCGGGGCCAGGTTGCGGCCGAGTTTCTGGCGTCTCCGGAGTATTTGGGCGATTTCGTGAATAGCGCCTACCAACTCGTGCTTTCACGTCCGGCCGACCCGGGTGGCCAGGCATATTGGGTGGCGCAGATGCGGGCAGGGCTTTCACAAGAAGTGTTGCTGGCGATACTCGCCGGCTCGCCTGAGTATTTTACGGTGCACGGCAGCAGCAATCAGGGCGTGGTGGCCGGTTTTTATCAAACATTCTTGAACCGCTCCGCGTCGTTGCCCGAAATCACCTATTGGGCCAATCAGATTTCGGCCGGCACGCCCGCCAGCCTGGTGGCCCTGGGATTTGCCACGAGCCCGGAATACCGGACCGACTTCGCGCAGAACCTGTATCAGACGTGGCTGCATACAACCATCAGTACTGCGGCAGCCCAGAACTTCCAGGCCAGCTTTGGGGCTGCTGCTTCACGATTGCAAATGCAGATTGCCGTCTTGGCGAGCAATACGTTCTATACGAACGGATAACATGTAAGCTCGGCGACTTAGGCCGTAGGGTGGGACGAGCCACCCAGAGGGTACCCGGAGTCCCGCCAAACAGCCGGCCCGAACAGGTGGGGCTCGCTTCGCTCGTCCCACCCTACATGTCAATCAGCAACTCACAGTTCAGCCACTACCAAAGTCGGTCGACAGAGCAGACACATTAATCACCGCACGCCAGAGTTACCATGGCGATAGATATCTTCCCACGAACGCAACCTGAGCGTGTGTGGTCGGTTACCGAGCTGACGGCAAAGATCAAAGACTTGCTCGAGGGCCAGTTTCAATCAGTATGGGTGAGCGGCGAAATCTCCAATTTCTCGCGGCCACAGTCGGGCCATTGTTACTTTACGCTCAAGGACGACAAGGCCCAGATCCGCGCCGTGCTGTGGCGCACTTCGGCCTTGCGGCTCAAATTCGAGCTGGAAGACGGCATCGAAGTCATCTGCCAGGGCGATCTCGACGTCTACGCGCCGCGCGGCAGTTATCAGCTTGTCGTCAGGCAGCTTGAGCCGAAGGGCCTCGGCGCCCTGGAACTGGCGCTGCGCAAGCTGAAAGAGCGCCTGGCCGCCGAAGGGCTGTTCGAAGCCGCTCGCAAACGGCCCTTGCCCAAGTTTCCGCGGCGCGTGGCGTTCGTCACCAGCCCCACGGGCGCCGCGATTCGCGACTTCCTGGAGGTGCTGCGTCGCCGCTGGAAGGGCGTCGACGTGTTGGTAGTGCCGACGCGCGTGCAGGGCGACGGTGCTGCGCGTGAGATCGCCGCCGCCATCGAACTGGTGAACCGGCTCAGCGAACCGGTCGATTGCCTCGTCGTTGGCCGCGGCGGCGGCAGCCTCGAAGACCTGTGGGCCTTCAATGAAGAACCCGTCGTGCGTGCCATCTACGCCTCGCGAATTCCGGTCATTTCGGCGGTCGGACACGAGATCGACGTCACGCTTGCCGACCTCGTGGCCGACGTGCGGGCACTTACGCCCAGCGAAGCCGCTGAGCTTGTCGTGCCCGCTGCCGAGGAAATCAACATTGCCTTGCGGCGGCAGCAGCAACGGTTGCTGTTGGCATTGCGGCGGCGGGCCGCCGCCTCGCGCAGGCAGCTTGAATGGTTGGCCGCCCGCCGCGCCTTCCGCAAGCCGTTCGACCTGATCCACGACCGCCAGCGGCGTTTGGATGAGCTTGCGACGCGCGCGACGCGCACCGTTCGGCAGCGGCTGCTGGCCGCACGGCGCACTCTCGACAGTTGCAGTGTGCACTTGGAATCACTCAGTCCGCTGGGTGTGTTGGGCCGCGGCTACAGCCTCACTCAGCACTTGCAAGACGGTCGGCTAGTGCGCGACGCCGCCACGCTTTCACCCGGCGACCTACTCTCGACGCGGTTTGCCTGCGGCCGGGCCCTCAGCCGCGTCGAGTCGATCGACGACGTCTAGCCCGCATTGCGCACCTGACCACAGTAAACCCGAAGCGCAAATTTTGCTGTTGTGCATTTCGATCTCCGCCGCGCAGCGGCGCAGCGCTACCTGCGCGTCGCACG
>DASSFG010000326.1:0-2058 GCA_035694685.1 Pirellulales bacterium | reverse complement strand
GGTGCTGGGACGATTGCAGTGAGGCCTGCGGTGTGACGACCAAGCGTTGGCTGCGGCAAACGGCCGACTGGTGGTCGCCCGAAGCTCGCCAACAGGCCGCCGAACGCAACGGTCTGCGATTGCCGAAAGACCTCAAGCCCGAGGGGCGCCTGGTGGTGCTCATCCACGGCCTCGATTCCGACGCCGCTTATTGGCAAGACGTCGTTGCGTTGCTCGAAGCCGAGGGACACGCGGTCGCCTGGCTGGACTACCCTAACGACCAACCGGTCGCAGATAGCGCCCGGCTGCTGGCGGATGAAATGGCGGCCTTGAGGCGCCGATATCCGCAACTGAATGTCGATATCATCGCCCACAGCATGGGCGGTATTCTTGCGCGGGCATACGTCGAAAGCGATGATTACGCCTGCGGTGTCGAACGCCTGATCCTCTTGGCGCCCCCTAACCAGGGTTCGTGTTACTCGCGGTTCAGCGTCTGCTGCGACGCGGTCGAACATTTTCATCGGTGGCGAAACGAGCCCGGTTGGTCGTGGACCTGGATGATCGCCGACGGGCTGGGTGAGGCCCGGCACGACATTGCACCCGGCTCGCGCTATCTGGCCGAGCTCAATGCCCGAGGCCGGCGGCGGGGCGTGCGCTATACGATCGTGGCCGGCAACCGGAGCTGCGGCTGGCGCTACGCGGGCAACGTGCTGCGCTGGTCGGCCGTCTGCGTACCGAGCGCGGGCTGGGGAACTGACCTTGGCGGCAAATTGCACACGTGGGCCGAAGAGCTCGAATCGCACGAGTGCAGCAACGACGGGCTGGTAACGTTACAAAGCGCGTTCTTGCCCGGCGTCGACGACCTCGTCATCGTACCCGCCGACCACACCACCCTTGCCTGTTCTCGCAACGGCCGCCCGCCCGTTGCCTGGCCCATCATTCACGATCGGCTCAGCAAATAGCACCTTTGGAGTGCGGCGATTTATCGCCGCTTTCACTTGCGGCGTAGCCGCTTTCTTTGGCAGCTCGTTTACTCCTTTGGCTCGATCGGACGTCGTTTCTTTTCGATCGAAATGCCGCCGTAGTTTTTCTTCAAGCTGCCAGGCTTGCTGAGGTTCTCTTGGGTGAACTTTAGGTCGAATTCGCCACCCACTTCCTGGCTGCACGAACGGCATAGTCGCGCTTCAGGCAACGCTTCGACACGCTCAATTGGTATTTCGGCCTTACAGCGAGCGCACCAGCGTCTTTTGACGGTCATCGGCTTGCAGCTCCTTTCCCGCATCAACGACGGGACAGTGTTTTTGCACCGCGCAACAAAAAAGCCCGCAGCGAACGGGCTGTTTTTTTTTCCACTGCTCGAAGTATACGCACGCCGGCATTTTTTTCAACAGCGGCTCTGCCCACCGTTGCTCTGCGAGCCTTCGAGTGATGGATAGTGGCCTTCGCGTAGGGTGGGACGAGTGAAGCGAGTCCCACCATGATGATTCCGCATGGTGGGAGTTGCTTCGCTCGTCCCACCCTACCCCAATCGTCATCCGTCGATTGGTGTTTGACAAACCACTTGGCACAAGGCCGCACGATTCCCTAAGATGACCGCTCCCGGAGGTGAACTCATGAGAATTCTCGCATCTACCACGCTGTTACTGATCTTGGCCCTTGCTCCTGCGGCAACGGCCATCGCGGCGGACAAGGAGGGGGAGCGGATCGCCCTTTGGCATGGCCATGCTCCCATTGGCAACGGAGAGGTTGAAAACGCCGACGCGTGGATCACCGTGCATCGGCCCGCAGAAGGCAACGGGGCGGCTATCGTCATCTGTCCCGGTGGAGGTTATGGCGGATTGGTGACAGGCGCCGAAGGTCCTGGCATTGCCGAGTGGCTGAATCGCCACGGTGTGACCGGCGTCGTGCTTGAATATCGCCTGCCCGCGGGACGAGCGTTTGTTCCCCTGCTCGACGCCCAGCGTGCCCTGCGCACCGTCCGCGCTCGTGCCAAACAGTGGGCCATCGACCCGGCGCGCATCGGCATCATGGGTTTTTCGGCCGGCGGACACCTGGCATCGACTGCCGGCACCCACTTCG
>DASSFG010000325.1:0-5704 GCA_035694685.1 Pirellulales bacterium | reverse complement strand
GGCTATGCTCCGCAAACGCTCGTCACCATCGAGCGGATCGACAGCATGGGCGACTGGAAGACGGCCTGGGACCACGTTCACTTCACCGGTTTTCTGGGCACGCCGATGACGTTCCAATTCATCTGGCAAGGCTGCGACTCGCTGTTGGCCGCTCCGCTCGTGCTCGACCTGGTCCGCTTCACCGAGCGCGCCTATCGCAACGGCGACGTGGGCCAACTAACGTTTCTCGCCAGTTTCTTCAAGAGCCCGCTCGGCGTGGCCGAGCACGATTTTGCATTGCAGTTTCAGATGCTCGAATCGTGGGCTAGCGCCGCAATAGCTCGTTGAGGTGAAACTCCACCGATTCAGCGAGCGCTTGAGGATTATAGCCGCCTTCGAGTACGCTCACGACTTTGCCCCCCGCATAGCTGTCGGCTACATCGAGCACGACCGACGTGAGCGTTTCAAAATCTTCGCTTTCGAGTCCTAGCGAACCGATCGGATCGGTGCGGTGCGCGTCGAACCCCGCACTGATCAACACAAGTTGAGGCTTGATGCGAGCGGCAAAATCTTCCAGGGCGCCGCGAAAGCGGTCGAGATAATCGCGACGTGATATGCCGAACTCCGTTGGCAAGTTCATCGTGGCGCCGAGTCCCGGCCCGGCGCCTGTTTCGCTGGCGCGTCCAGTGCCCGGATAAAAAGGCCAACGATGGACGGAGAAAAAGCCGACCTGGCCGTCGCGCCAAAAGGTTTCTTGGGTGCCGTTGCCGTGGTGTACGTCCCAATCGACGATCAACACCCGATCGAGCTGCAAATCAGCGATCGCCGTCCGCGCTGCGACGGCCACGTTATTGAACAAGCAAAAGCCCATCGCTCCGCCGGTCAGGGCATGATGGCCCGGCGGACGTACCAGGCACAACGCCCGCTGGTTTTCGCCGCGCACGACCCGCTCGACCGCATCGCACACCGCACCTGCCGCCAATAGCGCCACCTGATAAGAAGCCTCGCTTACCACGGTGTCGGCTTCGATCGGACCGCCGCCCCGTCGTGCTAGGTCTTCCACGGCGCGGGCATATTCGAGTTCGTGTACGCGGGCCAGCCGCTCGAGCGACACAGGCGACCATTCCGGCCGCTGGCATTTCGCGATCAGTGCCGCATGCTCCAGGTGGTCGATCACCTTGATGAGCCGCAAGGGCCGCTCTGGATGAGCGCCCGTTTCATGGTCGAGGAAGCGACGGTGGTAGTAAAGCAGGGTCATCAAAGAAGACTGTGCGTGCGGTGCCCTCTGCGTTTATAATAGACGCCGGTGCTCATGACCAATAATCAGCAGTCCATTGGCCAGCCATCCCAACAAGCACATTCGCGAAGCCATTGCCTATGCTGAGAGTCATGGGTGGGATGTTGTTAAGGCGGGGCCAAGGGCGCACATCTGGGGCACGCTTTGGTGTAAGCATCGTGGCCGTGACGGCTGTCGGATCCGGGTCATGTCCACGCCACGGCATCCCGAGGACCATGCCCGCGACATAAGGCGTTCCGTCGATCGCTGCCCTCATTGAGATAAAGCGCATGAAGTTTGCATTCACATTAATCCTCGACATAGACCCGGACGACGATCAGGCAGATGCGCTGTATGGAAAGTTTCAGGATGGCACCATAGCCACAGTCGCGTGCGTTGCGCGCATTGACTTCCATCGTGAAGCTGACAGCCTAGCTGAGGCAATTCAGTCAGCCATTTTCGACGTGCGCTCGCAAGGCATCGAAGTCAAAAAGATCGAAATAGAACCGGCTGCGGTTGGGTCGGGCACAGCGTAAAGCGTTGAATCATTCTATCGCGGCTGCGGTATGAAATTGCGGGCGATCTGCTCGGCCAGGCCCAACGTGCGCCGCGCGGCCGCGGCGACCGCCATGACCTTTGCATAATCGGCCGATGCCGAATCCGTATTGTCCGTCGCCACCCTCTCAAAGTCGGCCAACGCGTCGTCGTACCGCTGCTCTCGATAGGCTAGTAGGCCACGATCGATCGCGGCTGCCGTGAATCTCGAGTCGAGCTCAATGGCGCGATTGAGGTCGGCGCGCGCCAGGTCAGGCCTACCAAGTTCTAAATTTGCAAGCCCGCGGTAGCGATAACACCAGGCTCGCGGCGCCAGTGCAATGCAGACCGTGAACGCGATCCGGGCCTCGTCAAACTGTTTGAGCTCGTAGGCCGCCCGGCCGTGGTAGAAATTGGGCCAGAGCTCGTGAGGATAAAGGTTTACCGCTGCGCGAAAATGGACGTCGGCTTGCTCCAGATTGCCCGACGTCAACGCGGACCGTCCCAACGCATAGTGCTCCCAGGCGGATGCCGGTAGGAGCGATTGGGCGTTTCGGGCCGCTTCGGCTGCCAGATTGGCATCACCGACCAGGCGAGCAAATCGCTCCTGCTCGCGGCACAGCACCAGCCGCTTGCCAACCATGTACTCCGCGTCGCTTAGCATGTCGAGGCCGTCACGTGCGGCCTGCAGCCGTTCGTCGGCTGCAGCAGACCACAAGCGCCGGTCCGCCAGAAAAATCGCCAGGTCGATCAGGTCTTGCTTGACCTGCGATTCTGACCAATAGCGGTGCGTCGCAACGCGCGCCAGCAATAAACGCCGCTGCCGCCACAAGAGACGGGCCTCGGCCTCGAGTTGCTGCACTTGCTGCTGCGACCAGCCCTCGGCGCCATACAAAGCACGGAACTGCTCCACCACGGCATGGAGCTGCTGCACCCGAGACCCTTGCTGGGCTACCGCCCGTGCTGCCTCGAGATCGGTGCGCAATTGTGTTTGCCAAGGAACTTTGATCACTAGCGATAGGCCGCGCTCGATCGCGGCCGCCGCCCACTGGTAACGCCCCGCGTCGATTTCGATCTGCGCTTCCTCGAGCGCTCGCTCGCCTTCTAGCCAACGCTGCCGCAGCACCACAGCGGTCGCCAGGCAGGAAGCAACGAGCGCCACGGATAAGAAGATTCTCGTCAGTGCAAACGGCCGGCGACGGCGCCATTTGAGCCACCGCTCGCGCAGACTGCGATTGGGCACGTGCAGCAGCGGCTCGTTGGCCAGGTGGCGGCGAAGGTCCGCAGCCAGGTCGCCAGACGTGGAATAGCGGTCGGCCGGTTCGCGGGCCATGCACTTTTCGATCAAGTCGGCCAGTGCCGCGCTGACCTGGCTGTTGCGCTTTCGCAGCCACCGCCCTGGGGACTGGCCGCTGGGAGGATGTTGGCCGCCGAGTGCTTCACAGAGCAATAGTCCCAGTCCGTAGACGTCGGCCTGGCCGTCGACGCGTTGGGGAATCGGCTGTTGGTTGTCCAAGGCTTCAAGCGCGGCCTCTTGCTCGGGCGCCATGTAATCGGGCGTTCCGCCCAGCCAGGATACGTCGAGCGTGCCGGCTTCGAGCGCGGGTTGTGCCAGATGAAAGTCAAGCAATAACGGCTGCGCGTCGGCCGAAATCAGGACGTTCGACGGCTTGATATCGTGGTGAACCACGTTTCGCTGGTGCGCATAATCGAGTGCCTCGGCCAGGCAGGCGCCGATTTGGCAAATGGCTTGAACGTAGCTCGCCTTTTCCATCGCCGAACAGGCGGGGCCGCGCACCGGCGGAGCCAATCGCTGCCCCACCGATTCGGCGACGAGCGCTCCCAGCAGGTCGTGGCCCGTGCGTTTGGCCGGGGACACGGCTTCCAGGCGATGCAATAGCTTTGACAGCGTTGCCCCGCCAAAGTGCGGCATGCACAGCGCTCGCAGACCGGCGATCGCGTCGTCCTGGGCCCAGTACAACGGCATGATGTAGGTATGCTGCAACCGGGCCAGCGAGAGGTGCTCTTGGCCGGCGAGCGAAGCCAGTTTTAGTACGACGGGGCGATCGGCCAGCGATGGCTGACGGGCCAGATAGACGCGCCCGTGCGCGCCGTGTCCGAGCTGATCGAGCAGTTCAAACTCGCCGAATTTCTCGCCGGGCTCGGGGGCGGTCCACCGCAGCTCAAAATCGTCCGCCAATCGGCGAGCGAGCGCCGAAGCCGACCCTAGCTTGAAAGTACGCGTCGATCGGTGGCTACGGGATGAGATGCTCATGCGAAACCTGGAAACCCGCCTCGTCGCCTTGCCCGTCGCGCACGAGTGCCATGCTCCAAGTTACCCCGCCTGCCTGTTGCTTGCAACGGATTGCAGGTTATCGGATCCACGATTTGATAACACCATCATAAATGACCGTGCGCGATTACCGGACATCGGAGAAAGGGTCGAGCGGCAACGGTGGCTGGGGCAGAACCGCGACGCAGACGTGGTTTTTCGAGAATGGCGTTGCCGCGGCGATGCCCCGGGAGACGCGGCCATCGGGGCATCGCTGGCCGGCAGGGCGTCTGACGAGTGTTGGGTCAAACGCGGCCAGCTTTGCCCCAGCCAACGCCTATTTTCCCAAGCTTAGATTCTTCCGCGTGTCTACAATAGAGCGACCGAGCCGGCCTTACTCGCAACACCCTCGACGCTGAACTCTCATCATGCGCTGGTACCTGGGCGCCATCTTCGTGCTCATCGTGGCGCTGGTGTTTCAACTTGGTTTGCTGGCCTACGCCATGTACGTGCTGCTGGGCATCATGCTCGTCAGCCGGTTTGTGGCGCGGCATTGGATCGACCATCTTTCGGCCGCTCGCGAGTGCAACTGCGACACGGCTGAAATCGGCGAAAAGGCGGCGGTGGTGGTCACCGTGCGTAATCGCGGTCGCTTGCCCGTGGCCTGGACACTGGTGGAAGACAGCTTGCCGCGGCCGGCGTTGGTGCAGCGACCGCCGCGCCTTAAGGTGCATAGCCGCCGGCTGATGATTGCCATGCTCCGCCGCGGCGGGCAAAAGACGATGCTTTACCAGGTCGAGTTTTTGATGCGCGGCTATTACCAGCTTGGGCCTCTGGTGCTCGAAACCGGCGACCTGTTTGGGCTGCATCGTCGGTATCGCGTGGCGACCGAGCCGCACTTCGTCTTAGTCTATCCGCGGCTGGTGCCGCTAGTGGGCTACGACCTTGCCTCGCGGCGGCCCGTGGGTGAAATCCGGCTCACGCACCGTTTGTACGAAGACCCGACGCGGATCGCCGGTGTGCGGCTCTATCAGGAAGGCGACCCGCTGAATCGCGTGAACTGGCGGGCGACTGCCCGCACCGGCCTGTTGCACAGCAAAATCTACGAGCCATCGACGATCGCCGGGGCGACCATCATGCTGGCATTCCACCGCGACGGGTATCCACCGTCAAATGAGCCTTTGCGTTCGGAGCTGGCGGTGACCACGGCCGCCAGCATCGCCAATGAGGTCTACTTGATGGGGCAACAGGTGGGCCTGGTGACCAACGGACGCGACGCAGTCGACCGCATCCGCCAGGAGGGCTGGTCGCACGATTACCGCAGCCGTGCAGCGGCCCAAACGAACCTGAACATGGCCGAGCGCAGCGACCGTTTGCAGCCGGTCGTCGTGCCGACCCGACGCGGCCCCGAGCAACTCTGGCGCATTTTGGAAGCGCTGGCCCGCGTCGAGCTGACCGACGGGCTTTCGTTCGATCAGCTCGTCATGGAAACCGTCAGCCGTCTGCCGCGCGATGCGACGGTAGTGGCGGTGTTGCCCAAAGTCACTCCCGAAGCAGCGCTGGCCTTGGGCAGCTTGAAGCGACGAGGTTATGCCGTGGTGGGCGTGCTGATCGTGTTTGAACAATTCGAGTTCGAAGAACAT
>DASSFG010000324.1:0-3561 GCA_035694685.1 Pirellulales bacterium | reverse complement strand
CTGCCGCCGCTCGACCAGGCGATCCCCGAATTGTTGATCGACCTCGAACAGCGAGGGCTGTTGGCGACGACGCTGGTGGTATGGTTGACCGATTTCGGCCGCACGCCGAAGATCAACTCCGCCAGCGGACGCGACCATTGGGCGAGTGCGGGTTATATTATGATGGCCGGGGCTGGAGTGCCTGGCGGCTCGGTGTTGGGCAAGACCGACGATGAAGGCGGCCGGCCGATCGACGACGAGTATTTTACTGAAGACATCGCCGCCACGATTTACACCAAGCTCGGCATTCCGCTCGATTTGATCACCGCCACGCCCGACGGCCGGCCCATTCGACTGAATGAGGGGCGGGTGATGAAGGAGTGGATGTGAGGGGGAGTGAAAAGGTGAAGAGTGGAAAGTGGAAAGGGAAAAGTGGAAAGTCGCAAGCGTTTAGACGCGGCCTGAATTCAATCAATTTGCAACTTGCAATAAGGCCATCGAGTAGGGCTGGCCACAGAGAGCGATCCCGATCAGAGTTGTTTCCGTGAACCGCAAATTAGCCCACACCCGCTTTGTTCCATTCAGCCGCCGCGAGGTGTTGCGCGTGGGGTCGGTGGGTATCTCCGCGTCGTTGTGGCCGGGAATGGCGACGATGGCGTCGGCGGCGAGCGGCGAGGCAAATGCTGCCAAAGCGAAGTCGGTCATCTTGCTGTGGATGGCCGGCGGCGTGACGCATCACGACTCGCTCGACCCGAAACCCGAAAGCCCGGAAGAGATCCGCGGCACGCTTTCGACCATCGCCACCAAATTGCCGGGCGTGCAGTTCGCGGAGAGTTGCCCGAACCTGGCCCGTGCCGCCGATAAGTTCTGCCTGGTGCGCTCGTTTTCGCACGACAGCAACGACCATTTTCTTAGCCAGGCGTACTGTCTCTCGGGCCGCAAGGTGACGATGCAGCAGATCACGAGCGAGCCGAATATCGGCTCCATCGTCGCCTATCTGCAAGGTCCGCGGAACGGTCTGCCCGGTTACATCGCGGTGCCGGGCATCACGCGGCCCGGCCCTCCGCCGACGAACGAATTCGTGGGCGGCTGGCTCGGCGGCCAATATGCTCCTTTTTGCGTCGGCGGCGAGCCCGAGCAGCCCGACTTTACCGTGGGCGAAAAATCGCCCAATCCTTCGCCGCTGGCCATCGAAGACCTGGCGCCCAGGACGCTGGCCTTGCTCGAAGGGCTCAACGCCGACCGCCTGGACGAACGCTCGCAATTGCGCCGGCTATTGGACCACGTCATGAGCGACGTGGAAAAGCGCGGCGCAATGGACGGGCACTATTCCAGCGCCTTTGAACTGCTGGCCTCGCCGGCCGTGCGCGGCGCCTTCGACGTTTCGCAAGAGCCCGCTGTCCTGCGCGACGACTACGGCCGCACGAAGGTGGGCGGGCGTTGTTTGCTGGCCCGCCGCCTGGTCGAGGCCGGCGCGCGGTTCGTGATGGTCGATTATGGTTACGACCCCGAGTACGGCAACTTGTGGGATAACCACGCCGTGCCCGAGCAGAAACAGCCGCACATCAGCCAGATGGCGATGCGCGGCTATCACGTGGCCGGCATGGACAAAGCGTTTGCCGCCTTGCTCAACGATCTCGACGGGCGGGGCCTGCTGGCTTCGACCTTGGTGGTGTTTCTCACCGAGTTTGGCCGCACGCCCAAAATCAACAAACTGGGCGGTCGAGATCATTGGGGGCCGGCCGGCTCGATCTTTTTCGCGGGCGCCGGCGTACGTGCCGGGCAAGTGATCGGCGCCACCGACAAGCAAGGCGCCTTTCCGCTCACGCGCGGCTATTCACCTGGCGACGTGGCCGCCACCATCTACCGCGCGCTCGGCATCGACCCCATGACGCGACTCTTCGACCTCCAGCGTCGCCCTCACTTCGTCCTGCCCGACGGGGAGCCGATCGACGGCGTCTTCGCGTAGCGCTTTGTCAAGTTCTTAAACTTGGGGTCGGGTAATTCGTCGGCTGGGCATCGCTTGTCATGAATTCTAGGTGGGTAATTCCTTTGGAGTGCGGCGATTTATCGCCGCTTTGACTTGCGGCGGAGCCGCTTTCTTTTGACGCATTGGCCGGCGACCAAGAATCTGCACGACGAAAGAAAGGTCGCTCCGCGACCGACAAAAGCGGCGATAAATCGCCGCACTCCAAAGGCTGGCGCCGCCGTCCGCATCACTTGCCAGGGGTAGGTGGCGCCGCAGATAATCAGCTCCATGAGCCGGCGTTTTTCAGCTCACCTGCGGGCACGGTCCTTGAATGCAAGCTCACCGAAGGATCCGGCGTCTCAATACCTAAGCTAAGCTAAGCTATGCTCGGTCGATGTGTCCGATGACGTCCGACCCGATTGCTGCGCAACCGTGAACCTGAACCCGATCGTTTTTGCTCTGCGTCGCCCCGTCACCATCATGGTGGCGGTGGTCGCCATTGCGTTAGGTTGCGCGCTGGCCGTCAAGGAGATGGACGTCGACGTCTTTCCCCGACTGAACTTGCCGGTGATCTACGTCGCCCAGCCTTATGGCGGCATGGATCCGGCACAGATGGAAGGGCTGATCACCAACTACTACGAATATCACTTCCTCTACATCAGCGGCATCCATCACGTCGAAAGCAAGAACGTCCAAGGCATGGCGCTGATGAAGCTGTTCTTCCATGCCGGCACCAACATGGCCCAGGCCATGGCCGAGACGATCAATTACGTCAACCGCGCGCAGGCTTTCATGCCGCCCGGCACGGTGTCGCCATTTGTCATGCGGTTCGACACGGGCAGCGTGCCCGTAGGCTACCTGGTGTTGTCCAGCGAAACTCGCTCGCTGGGCGAAATCCACGATCTGGCGCTGTTCCGTGTGCGGCCGATGTTCGCCAGCCTGCCGGGTGTCTCGGCGCCGCCGCCCTTCGGCGGCAACCAACGCACGATCGTCATCGACGTCGACCCCGAGCGGCTGCGGTCTTACCGGCTGTCGCCCGACGACGTGGTCAAGGCCCTGGCGGCCGGCAATACGGTGAGTCCTTCGGGCAACGTCCCGCTGGGCGACAAATATCCGATCGTCCCGTTGAATTCGATCGTTCGCGACATCAACGATCTGGGCACAATCCCACTGCGATTGGGCGAGCTGCCGGCCGTTTACCTGCGCGACATCGCCTCCATTCGCGATGCCAGCGACATTCCGGTCAGTTACGCGCTCGTGAACGGCCGCCGCGCCATTTACCTGCTGTGTACGAAGCGGGCCGACGCTTCGACCCTGAGCGTGGTACAAAACGTCAAACGGGCGCTGCCCACGATGCAGGCGGTGCTGCCCGACGACATTCACGTTCGCTTTGAGTTCGATCAGACTCCCTACGTCAGCCGCGCCATTGCGGGCCTGGCGACGGAAGGGGCGTTGGGCGCAGTCCTGACGGGGCTGATGGTGCTCGTCTTTTTGCGAGACTGGCGGAGCGTGCTGGTGGTGGTATTCAACATTCCCCTGGCGTTGATGGGCGCCGTGATCGGGTTGTGGCTGACCGGCAATAGCATCAACCTGATGACGCTGGGCGGACTGGC
>DASSFG010000323.1:0-3096 GCA_035694685.1 Pirellulales bacterium | reverse complement strand
ACGGGCGCCGCTGACAATACTCCGCCCGAAGGTTTCGTGGCGCTGTTCAACGGTCAAGACCTGAGCGGTTGGAAGGGCTTGTTGAAGTCGCCGCTCGATAATCCGCTCAAGCGTGCTGAGGCATCGCCTGAGGAACTGAAGAAGGCGCAGGAAGAGGCGGATGAAAACATGCGCGAACACTGGTCGGTTGAAGAGGGCGTGCTCGTTTTCGACGGCAAGGGGAGCAGCCTGGCGACCGCCAAGGATTACGGCGACTTCGAGTTGTGGGTCGATTGGAAGATCAAGCCGGCCGGCGACAGCGGCATCTATTTGCGCGGCACGCCACAAGTGCAAATTTGGGATCCCTCGAACGCCTCGGCAGCCGGCGTCGGTTCCGGCGGTCTGTTCAACAATCAGAAGCACCCCAACAAGCCGCTGACCGTGGCCGACAAGCCGGTCGGCGAGTGGAACACCTTCAAGATCACGATGGTCGGCGAAAAGGTGACCGTCAAATTGAACGACGTGCTCGTGGTTGACAACGTCGTGCTGGAGAATTATTGGGACCGCAATCAGCCCGTGCCGTCCACCGGCCAGATCGAGCTGCAAAACCACGGTAACACGCTTTACTTCAAGAACATCTATCTGCGCGAGATTCCGCGGTAGTCGTCTTCCTGAAGACAAGGGCACCGCATTATGGCAGAACATTGGGGAGCCGTGCTAGGACGTCGGTCAAGCCGTGGATGATGGCGCCGGGTAAGACGCTCTGTGTGTGGGTACGAATTAAGCCGAAATAAATGCCGACAAAGACGCTCGAAATTCCCATTCCCCAGCCGAAGTCATAACGGCCGTGAAAATAATCGACGGTGTTCAAGGCGTGCAGTAGCCCAAACAGGAATGAGCTGACCAGCAGGCCGGCGCCGAATTCGAAACCGAGCATGCGCCATGGGCGGCCCCAAGCCTCGTCGACGCGCGATTGAATATAGCCGCGATAGAAAGTCTCTTCGCCGAAGCCCGCGCCAAAAAAGAGCCACAGCACCGTCAAGCAAGAAAACGGCTTTCCGAGGGTTGTTCCGACCACCGGCGGCACGGCCGCCACAGCAGCAATGAGGGCGATCGAAAGCAGAGGAGGCAGGCCGCGAACGCTGCGCCGCCGACTTGAGACCATTGCCAGCACAATGGTCCAGCCAGCGACGAGAATGCCGGCGGCAACGGCAAGTTTACGCCAATCAGGGGTGCTGTGCGGATCGGGCGGACGGCTGGCGTCGAACTCATAGCCACTAATCACTAAAGCGAATGCGCCGAACGCCACTTCAACGAGCGTACAAGTCAGACCCAGGCTGAGATGCTCGCCCCAGCGATCGAGGGACAGTCCATAGGCCCGAAAATCTTTGCGAGTCAGCAACAAGATTGCGCAGGTGCTCACAGCCATGACGACGCCCGGCGTGAAATTGGTGCCGGCCGCACCCTCCCAGCGGCCGATGACCGTAAAACCTTTGATCGCCCGGTAAGAAACGTGAACTGCCGCGAAGACGGCGGCGACTTCAATGAGTACCCACAAACGGTCAATCGGGCGTCCAGAAGGTCCAGGCATGGAGTGCGAGTTCTGTTCGACGCGATTGGGTGGATATCGTCTATTGGTAAGATGGGGCCAATCGCAATCCGACTGAGTGTCGCCAAACAGACCAGATACCTACTGCTGGGCGGTTATTCGCAGGCCAGCGAGGATTATTGGAGACGGTGAAGGAGAGGGAAGAAAGTCAAAATGCAAAATACAAAAGTCAAAATGCAAAATGAGGAAGGACTGATCTGGAACCTATTTTGGCGTCGGCCGCTCTAACCCAGGGGCTTTCCCGACGAGAGTAATCGAAGCCAAGTCCGTGTGGTCGATGGCGTATTCGAGCAGGTGCGGAAGCGAGGAAAGAGCGCGGAGGTCGCGGGCAAGCTGCGGCGCGGCGAAGATGCGGACGCGCTTGACGTAGTCGTCGAATTGACGCTCGGCCAAAGTGCGCACCACCGGCGAGATTTCACCCAAGGGGCGATAGCGACGTTCTTTCAGGAAGTACACGTCGATATTGAACTCCACCTCGCGGCCCACCGGCGGAGCATCGAAGAGAATCTCGTGCGGCGCCACCGCTCGGCCCAGCGCCGCGCCCACCAACTCGGCGAATTGCTCGGCGCAGGCGGCCAGCCAGGGATACGGCCGGCGAGCAAGTCGCAGGTAGATCTCGCGCTGTTCAAAAAAGCTGAACTGCGCCACGCGCTTAAACAGCCGCCGCGTGGGGCCAAAGAGCCCGTCAATCAGATCGTGGGCCGGCCCACTGCAGGCTGCGGCCTGCAGCTCCTCGATGAAGTGAGCGTCGGTCTGGCGAAAGAGACGATCGAGGTCGAGCGAGCCATGCATTAAGTAAAAGGCGCGTTGCAGCATGGCTGTCGCGGAGCGGACGCCATGGTGCCAGTAGACTTCGCTGAACATGACATATCGGGCGAAGACGAGCATCTCGGCCGCCGTTTTTCCCTTCTCGCTGATGGCTAGCGCGTCGCCCGCTTCGTTCAAGCAGAGGCTGCCGATCAGCCGGCCCTGGTCAAAATTTCGCCCGTAAGGAACGCCGGCGTGCAAGCTGTCGCGCATCAGATAGTCGGTTTTGTCGACGTCGATCGGCCCGGAGAGGAGGCTGGCCAAAATGCGGCCCTTCTTGTCGCTGGGCTTTTCGGACAATAGGGCGACGACGCTCGCCGGCTCGATCCGCCAGTCGTCACGCAGTGCGTCGGCGATCTCGCCGGTGAGCAAAAAGCTGTTGGCAAACCGTTCGTGGTTCGGCACGTCGTCGAGAGAAATGTCTTCGATCGGATGGCAAAACGGCCAATGCCCGAGGTCGTGCAACAACGCGGCGACGATGAACAGCTCCGCATCTGCCGGCGTGACGACGGCGGCAAAACGTTCGTCGTGGCAGAGTTGCTTGAGGTAGATCAGCCCCAGGCGATAAACGCCCAGCGCATGCTCAAAACGAGTGTGTATGGCCGCCGGATAAACGAGCGATACCCGGCCAAGCTGGCTGATATGGGCCAGACGGCGGAAGGCGGCCGTATCGATCAGCCGGCGCACGCGCGGCGTGAGCG
>DASSFG010000322.1:0-7491 GCA_035694685.1 Pirellulales bacterium | reverse complement strand
ATCGCCGCCTGGCAAGTGAGCAAGAATCTTTCGCTCCGTCTTGCCTGTGAGCACTCCGGCGACGCAGACGGCGCTGGCTCCGGTGCCGCAGGCCAACGTTTCGCCCGAGCCCCGCTCCCAAACACGCATCCGCACTTCGCGCGGAGAAACGATCTGCACGAATTCCGCGTTTACGCGCCTCGGGAAGTGCGCATCGACCTCAATTTGCGGACCTACTCCTAAGACCCAATCATCCGACAAGCGATCGACGAAGGTAATGCAGTGTGGATTGCCCATCGAGACGCAGGTTACCTCCAGCTCTTTTCCGCCGACCGGCAGCTTGGCCCGGACGACAGGATCCCCTGGCAAGGTGGTGGGAACCTCACCCGCATCGAGGATGGGCTGGCCCATATCGACGCGCACGCGCTCAACCAATCCGTCTGCCACGTGCAAGTCGAGCGTAAGTACGCCGCGGCCGGTTTCGATCTTCAGCGTCTCCTTGTTCGACAAACCATGATCGTAAACGTATTTGGCCACGCAGCGAACGCCATTGCCGCACATCTCCGATTCAGAACCGTCGGCATTGAACATGCGCATACGCGCATCGGCCACCTCCGATGGGCAAATCAAGATCAGCCCGTCGCCGCCCACGCCAAAATGGCGATCGGAAATCTCGCGGGCCAAGTTCGCGGCATTGCTCGGAATTGGCTCACTGAAGCAATTGACGTAAACGTAGTCGTTGCCCGCCCCCTGCATCTTGGTGAAACGCATGATGCCCGAATCTCGGTCGTCCTCGTGGCCCGCTTAAAGCGAATGATTTTAGAGGATTTCGCGAACGCCGGCAAATGCAGATGAGAGATGAGGGATAAAAGAAGGATGAGGGATGACCGGCGGTATGGTTGAGTCTGAAGGTGGGTGAGTACTATCGGCGCTGCTGCGCCGCTTCCCGCCGCGTGCGGCCTCCGCTTGGCGCCGGCTTAACCCCTTATCCCCTCATCGCTCATCGCTCATCTCTCATCCCTCATCCCTCATCCCTCATCCTTCATCAATAGTTCGGTGTGGGCGGCCGATAGTGCCGCAGGTCGATCGAGCGGAACCACTCGATGGTGGGCTTCAGCCCATCGCGCAGCCGCACGCTTGGCTCCCAACTTAGCCGCTGTTTGGCCAACGTAATGTCAGGGCGGCGTTGCTGCGGGTCGTCGGCCGGGGCCGGCTCATAGCCCAATTGTGACTTCGAGCCGGTCAATTCCAGCACGAGGTCCGCGAGTTCTTTGATGCTGAATTCGCCTGGATTGCCCAGATTAACCGGGCCAATGAAGTCATCCGGACCGTTCATCATCCGCACCATGCCTTCCAGCAAGTCGTCGCGATAACAGAAGCTGCGGGTCTGTTCGCCGCTGCCGTAGATGGTGATGTCGCGGCCCGCCAGCGCCTGCTGGATGAAATTGGAAACGACGCGGCCGTCGAAGGGGTGCATGCCCGGACCGTAGGTGTTGAAGATCCGCACCACCCGCACGTTCACGCGGTTCATGCGGTGATAGTCGAAGAAGAGCGTCTCGGCAGCGCGTTTGCCTTCGTCATAACACGCGCGCGGGCCGATGGGATTGACCGCGCCGCGATAGGTTTCCGGCTGCGGGTGAACCTCGGGATCGCCATAGACTTCGCTGGTCGAGGCTTGCAGCACCTTGGCCCGGCACCGCTTGGCCATGCCCAGCACGTTAATGGCGCCCATCACCGAGGTCTTCATCGTCTTGATGGGGTTGTACTGATAATGTCCCGGGGCCGCCGGGCAAGCCAGGTTGTAAATCTCATCGACCTCCAACCAGATGGGCTGGGTGATGTCGTGGCGGATGAGCTCGAAGTTCGGCCGCGAGAGCAAGTGCGAGACGTTGCTCTTTTGGCTGGTAAAAAAATTATCGAGACAGATGACGTCGTGGCCCTCGTCGGCCAACCGCTCGCAAAGCTTTGAGCCCAGAAAGCCGGCGCCGCCGGTCACGAGAATGCGTTTGATATCGGGCACGATGGAGACTTCAGGGTTCGGGAGGGTTCAGCGGAACAGGCTCCAAGATAGCGACATCGTTCACGATCCGCGACAACAGAAGGAGCCGGGACGCAACGCCTCGGCCTTCTCGATAATACCTTCTGCCGAATAAGAGATCGGCGCAGGCGTTGGCTTCACGGGCCGGGCAAGATAGGATTAAGGTAAGGAGACTTGCCTTTGTCGACAATACGCCCATGACGATCACGTTGCCGCCCGAAATTGAAGATCTTCTCAATGAGCGAGCGAAATTGCACGGAACCACAGCAGAATCGGTTGCTGTGGAGACCCTGCGAAAAGCGCTGAGGCTTGAAGTTCCCGCCGAAGGCGACGCAGGTGGCTCGCTCTACGACGCAATCAAAGACATCGTTGGATCGGTGTCGGGAACCGGCGAGTCGTTCTCAAAAAAAGGCGGCGAACGATTTACAGAGCATCTGCTTGAAAAGAAGCGGCGCGGCCACCTGTGACTCTGATTGATGCCGGACCCCTTGTCGCCTTGCTGGATCAGCGGGACGAGCACCACTCGCTTTGCATCGATGCCGCGCAACGCTTGAGGCGTGAGCCGGTGCTGACCACTTGGCCATGCCTCACCGAAGCGATGTATTTGTTGCACCAGGCTGCCGGACACGCCGGTGTGGATTGCCTTTGGCGGTTTGTGGCTACAGGTTGGCTCGCGTTGCACGATCTAGGCGCCGAGGAAGTTGCACGAATGGCCGAGTTAATGGCTAGATATCACGATTTGCCGATGGACCTTGCCGACGCCTCGATCGTGGCCGCTGCAGAGAGTCTTGGTTTGCGCCAAGTATTCACTCTCGACAGCGACTTTCGCATTTATAAATTGGCCGATGGATCGACGCTCGATGTCATCCCGTAATGCGTTGCCTGGCAGCCCAACTTGCTGAGTTTCCTTGGACGACCTTCTCGATCACCTGACTGCCGCACAGCGCGAGGCCGTCGAACATATCGACGGGCCGCTGTTAATCCTGGCTGGGCCGGGTAGCGGCAAGACCCGCGTGGTGACGCACCGCATTGCCAACCTGCTGCGGCATGGCATTCCACCCCGCCAGGTTCTGGCGCTGACGTTCACCAATAAAGCGGCCGACGAAATGAAGGGCCGCGTCGAACGGCTGGCGCCCGGCCAGGCAGTGTGGATGGGCACGTTCCACCGCTTCTGTGCCCGGCTGCTCAGGCAATACGCGCCGCTCGTCGGCCTCTCGGAGAATTACACAATCTACGACACGGGCGACAGCCTGGCCGTGCTGCGGCGGGCCTGCGTCGACGCCGAAGTCGACAGCGCGCACTTCACGCCGCAACAGATCGCCACGGCCATTAGTTGGGCCAAGAACAACCTGATCGGGCCCGACGACTATCAGCCGCGCATCGGGCAGCCGCTCGGCGCGGTCGTTGCCAAGGTCTACCCGATGTACCAGCGGCGATTGCTGACCTCCAACGCCGTCGATTTCGACGACCTGCTGCTGCACGTCGCCACGCTGTTGCGCGGCAACCCCGAGCTGCGCGAAACGCTCGATGCCCGCTACCGCTACATCCTGGTCGATGAATATCAGGATACGAACCTGGCCCAGTACGCCATCGTGCGGGCCTTGTCGGTGACCTACCCGAATCTCTCCGTGACGGGCGATCCCGACCAGTCGATCTACGGCTGGCGCGGGGCAAACATCAACAACATCCTGAACTTTGAGCAGGACTTCCCGAACGTACGCGTGGTGCGGCTGGAGCAGAATTATCGCAGCACCAAGCGCATTTTGCGGGTGGCGGCCGAGTTGATTTCGCACAACCGCCGCCGCAAGGTGAAGGGCCTTTTCACCGACAACGGCGAAGGCCAGGCGGTGCGCTACACCGCCTACCCCACGCAAACCGACGAGGCAGAGCACATCGCGGCGCAGATTGCCGAGGCCGTGGAGAGCGGCCGGCGACGCCCGCGCGACTTTGCCATTTTTTATCGCGTGAACGCCTTGTCGCGAGCGTTGGAATTCGCCCTGCGGGCCGCCGGCATTCCTTACCAGATGATCAACGGCCTCGAGTTCTATCAGCGCAAAGAAATCAAAGACGTACTGGCCTGGCTGATGCTGCTCAACAATCCACGCGACGACGTCGCCTTTTTGCGGGTGGTGAACACGCCACCGCGCGGCATCGGCAAGGCCACGCTCGACCGGCTCGCCGCGCATGCCGGCCGCTACGGCAAGACGCTGCTCGACGCCGCCCGTGAGTCGGGCTCGATTGAAACCATCCCCAAAAAGGCGGCCGTCGCCGTGGCGAAGTTCGTGGCCCTGTTCGATCGGCTTAACCTGATTTCGCTGCGTCCGGTGGAAGAGATCTTGGGGCACGTGCTCAACGAGACGGGCTATCAAGCGCACCTGGTCGAAAGCGGTCTGGAGGAAGACCAGGATCGGCTGGCCAACATCCAGGAATTGCTGACGGCCGCGCGTGAGTTCGACGAGCTGGCGCCGGGCGAAGCGCACCTGGAAGAGTTTTTGGAAGAGGTCTGCCTGGTGAACGACGTGGACGCTTGGGAGTCGAGCGACGACCGCGTGGCCATGATGACGCTGCACGCTTCAAAGGGGCTGGAGTTCCCCTGCGTGTTTATCGTCGCCGTTGAAGAGGGGGTGTTGCCGCACGAGCGCAGCCAGAACGATCCGGATCAGCTCGAAGAAGAGCGGCGGCTGTTGTTCGTTGGCTTGACGCGCGCTCAGAAAGAGTTGCAGCTCAGCGTCTCGCAATACCGAGAATTTCGCGGCCGGCGCAAGATGACGATCCCCAGTAAGTTTCTGCTGGAGCTGCCGTTTGACGAGCTGGAAGCGACGGAAGCCGTCTGGGCTGACCCGGCGGGCGTTCCCACCAGCGACGAATGGGGCGACCACGAAGCGGCCGACGACGGCGTGGAAATCCACGCACACCACGAAGAAGCTGTCTGGGAGCCGGACACCGGCGAGCAAATTGCCGCTGAGGCGAAATCTCGTGTACGTATTCCTGCACTCACGACGGCGGCGCAGTTGGCCTCGTCCGTCAGCGGCGCGAGCGGCCTTTCGCCCGAAGTATTTTATCAAGGCATGGTTGTGTTGCACCCCGAGTATGGCTTAGGCAAGATCATCGCCCTCTCCGGCAGCGGCCTCCGCCGCACAGCAACGGTTTCCTTCGCCACGTCCGGACAACGAAAGTTCGTGCTCGCTCAAAGCGCCTTGCAACCGGTGAAGGGTGGAGAATGAACTGTATGCGCAGTTTATCGGCCATCGTGAACGTCTGAAATATCGGCACGGCCTGGGATCCCGCATGGTATACTGAATGCGGTCGTGATTTGCTAAACTAGGCGAACAAGTTTGCTGATACCGAATTCGTGACTTATGAGCGGAAATGATGGCGCGATGCCGACGTTCGACCTTGCCGAAGTGCGCGATTTCGCTGGTCGTCTCGATGCCCGCATGGATCGGTGCGACAACGGCGAGGGCATGGGGTGCGCCAATCTAGACGATACACTGCGGCAGTATGCCATCGTTTGCTGCCAATTCTGCGAACGCGTCCGGGCCTGGGGGCGTGCGATTTTTGCCGGGCAAGCAGCATTCGATCCGGAAGTCGAGCGTATTTGGCTCGACGAAGGCACTAGGATGTACCGACGGGCCAGCGAGCTCTGGACGTATGGGCAAAGATTACAAGGGGACTGTTTCGTCTTAGAGGGCGGGGCCGGTCTTGGATCTGCGCTGTGGCGATTGGAGCGGCTCTTAACCGGATGGGTGACGCCGAAGCAGGCGCTTGCCCCAACGATCCGCCTGGGGGTCGCCAAAACTCCCCAGGACGCACAAGAAGTGCAGGCGCGGATCAACGCGCTCGAGGCCCTGCCGGCAGATTGGCAACCGAACGATCCTCGCCAGCGGGCGCGGTTGAAAATGTTGCGCGCTGGACGTCAACCCTGACTTGGCGGCGCCGCCATCGTTTTCTGGTGCAATGTCGAGCATGTCAAACGGCGACCCCATTCCGCTCACGGCGCTCTTGATCGGGCTTGGAAGCGAGGAGTTTCAGGGAATCTTAGGTTGGCCGTTTGCTGACGCTTACGTACCAAGACTGTTGCAGAACGACATTCCGCAACGGGTAATGTTTGGCAATTGTCGAATCTGGAGCTACCGGGATCCCGAAGAGCGTTTAGTCGGTTTCGGGACGTTGGACGTATGCGGTGACTGCGGCCAGTTCACGGGTGGCCGGAACCATCCCTACATTCCGCTACTGGCAGTAAATCCGACGATCAAGAGCCGAGGGTACGGAACGAGCATCGTTCGCCATCTTGTGGACGAAGCGGTGCTGCTTGCTCTCCAGGGTCTCTGCCACGATGTGCTGTTCTTGGATGTGTACACGTCAAACGTAAAAGCGATCTGCGTCTACACCAACTGCGGTTTTACGATCGTCACGCCTCAGCCGATCGCCGATCCGCAGGAAGGTGGAAAGACCTTTTGTGTGATGGCCAGGTCGGTGGCGATATCGACGCCTGCGGATCCGGGCCGCTAGCCGCCGCAGGACGCGTCACCGTCGTTCTCGCGGATTGCCTGCTCGATCCACGCTCGATTTTGCTCACGTGCTGGTTAGCCATCAACAATTGTCCCAAGAATAAGACCGACTAAACCCAGGATGGCTCCGCAATAGACACCGAAAACAATACTGAGCAAAAAAATTGCAACGATATCTGGGTTGCCGATGATTGCCGCGGTGCCAATCCCGACGATTACACCGAGCGCAGTGCCAAGCGGAGCGAAGAGCTTCGTATGTTGCACCGCGTCGCGCGACGAGTCTTTGACGGCGGCGGCGAGCGCGGCGACGATGGGCTTCGTACCCTCCAAGTCGCCAGCGCGAACGATCACCTCGGTTTGACGGCGAAATCGTTTCAGCCGCGCTTCAATCCGTTTCGTTTCGAGCACCTCTTCGAGCCAAAGTGCCAGCCCCTCGCGGTAAAAGGCGGCTACGACGATCGGGTCGTCAGGGTGCAGGCCGTCGGCCAGTGGGCCTTGCTCGACGTGCGGCACCTTCGCTTTGACGGCTTCCAACACCGAGCGGATTTCGTCACGGCTGCGCGGCGGCTTGCCCGCCAGTTCCGGCGTGGCCGCCTCGAAACGCATCGCCGACCGGTCGGGGTTCGACTGAAACTTCTCATCCGTCCCGGACACGGGCGTCGAAGCAGGCTCGGTCGCATCGCTGGTCGGGGCGTATTGTGCCAGCAGAAACGAGAGCACGCGCACATAGGCGCGAGCCAGCCAAGGACGGGGCCGTCCTTCGTCCAGCCGCTGCTGCCACGCCGCCAGACGGACGCGCCACTGATCGACAAGTTGCTGGCTGACCATCTTCACGAACCCTGTTCCTTGTCCCGCCTTCATCATATCAAAACCTCGTCGAGGGCCAGCCGCGAACGAAATCGCTTCGTCAGCCCGATCAGTTCGATGCGCATGAGTTGGCCTTTTTTGCCCCCAACAAACTCT
>DASSFG010000321.1:0-4049 GCA_035694685.1 Pirellulales bacterium | reverse complement strand
GGTTTCAGGGCGAACGCCACCTAGTATAGCTTGCAAGGCAGTTCACGTTCTGAAGATGCCGAGCATCCGCCGCAGTCAGGCAGCGAAGCCTGGGACTGACGCGCGCGTTGTTCTACACGTCGCGGTCCCCAGCCGCGGAGCGGCGACAGAATTTAGCCGTGGGCGCAAGCCCACGGGTCGGGTGCATTAGGCCAAGCAAGCCGCGTAGCGGCGACATAGATGCCACGCTACACGCTCTGTCGCCGCTACGCGGCTGCGCCGATCGTTGGCATCCCCTCCGTGGGCTTGCGCCCACGGCTAAACTCTACCGTCCCTACGGGACTGGGCGACCGGGGACGGACAATCCAAAGCGTTCAGATTTGTTAGAACGACGAGGGCTGACGCCCAAGGGTACAGCCTTTCGCCACTACGCGGCTATCAAACCGCCGCGGGACAAAACGCCGGCGCAACTGCCCAAGCGGCCCTAATACCGCGTTGGCGTCGGGGTGGTATTTACCACGCGCGTGCCGGGCGAGCTGGTCAACGACGGTGGATTGAGAGAGTTTTGCAGCGAGCTGATGCGCGCGGCGACGTCGGGCTGAAAACGGTTGTTCCACAACGAGCGCTGATAGACGGCCAGCGCCTGGCCTTGATTGCCCGAGCGCTCGCGCAAACGTCCCAGCGCCGCCAAGGCCCGAGCGTCGTGCGGATCGCTTTGCAAGGCGTCTTCCAAGTGCGCTTTGGCTACGTCGTAACGGCCAAATTCTTCGGACAGCCGTGCCAGCTCAACCTTGGGAGTGGCCGACGACGGGTATCTGCCACTCCAACCTTCCAGCAGATGGAAGGCCTCGTCGCTACGTCCCTCCTCGGCCAACAGCACCGCCAGGCCGCGATAGCAGTCCCGGTGGTTTTCATCGCGGTCGAGGCACTGGTTGTAGAGGCTCTCGGCCTGCTTTAGCTCGTTCTCGTTGTGTGAGACCAGCCCCAATTTATGATAGGTGGCCGCCAGGTTGTAATAGCCGTCTGCGTTCTGGGGATTGTTGGCAATGGCCCGCTCGAAATTCTGCACTGCTTCCTGATAGCGGCCTTGCTGGTAAAGCGACACACCTTGGGCGTTCTGGGCGTGAGAGGCGACGCTGCAGCCGCTCAAAGCCGCGCAGGTTAACGCCGCAAAGAGGGCGATGGCCCGAGATGGGAACGCACGGTCGATCGTCGGACGGGGCTCAACCACAGCAAATCGGGAATATCGAGACGGTCGTAGGCCTGGCGTGGGACGCACGGGCCAGTGCAGGACAAACGGGTCGGAAATGCGGCGAAACAATAGCGGCACTTGCCGCTCGCCACAAGAGCAGAAACGTAGGTCAGGCTTTCCAGCCTGACGGTTGGTAACGCTGGAAATCTTGACGTTGGTGCCTGTCACGCTGGAAAACCTGGTCTGCGCCGTTCAAAACAGCGTGTAAATAAACGGCGCGGCGGCGGTGCCCGAAACCAAGACGACGGCGCCGAAGACGAACAAGACCAGTACGATCGGCAGCAACCACCACTTCTTGTTGTCGCGCAGAAACTCGAAAAACTCGCGCGCCAGCCCCACCTGCTGCTCCTCAGCCGCGTTTTCAAACCGGTCGTCGGACATCAATCATACCTCGAAAACACGCGCCTAAAACTGCCGGAAATAACGCCGCACGTCGTTGACCGACGGCTTTTCAGTCCAATACGTTTCTACCGCTTCATTATAGTCACGCTCCAGCGGATCGCGGCGGGCCAGGCGGAAGCCCAGCGCGATCGGCGTGAACACGAGGTAATACAAAGCGCCCAGCAGCAGCCACGACATCAGCCAGCCGATGGGATACGTCGCCAACGTCAACCCGACGAACAGCCACCGCAGTGCGGCAGGCGCCACGATGCCCAACGCCCCCGCGAGAATTGCGGCTGACGCCAAAGCGAGTGCTGCCATCGGCCGGCCGTGTATCGCGTATTGCCAGCGGCTGATCGCCAGCAAAAACAAGGCCAACAAAGCGGCGAATTGCCGCAAGGTTCTCGTGCTGGGATGAAAATTGATGTCGTTCATTTAATCCAGTTGAAACTGGGCCAGGTATTTCTCTCGGGCCGCCTCCGCAATTTGCCCGGCGGCGGCACCTTTGTGTACGACGTAGTCTTCCAGCACGAGGGCATCCATGTCGGTTGCCAGGAAGCAACGATACGCTTCAGTCGGCGTGCAAACGATCGGCTCGCCCCGCACGTTGAAGCTGGTATTCACCAACACGGGAGTTCCAGTCAGCTCGTTAAATCGCGTCAGCAGGCGGTGCAGCCGCGGCTGGCGGTCGGCGCTGACCGTCTGCACGCGTGCGCTGTAATCGACGTGCGTCACCGCGGGCACGGTCGATCGACTCACGTTGACGCGATGGCAAAGGTCGGGGTCGTGCTGCATTAGTTCCCGGTCGTCAGTGGTGAGTGCCGTGCGTCGCTCTTCGCGCACCGGCGCTACGAGCAGCATATACGGGCTTTCGTGGCCGTTGAGGGCAAACCAGTAGTCGGCATGTTCGGCCAGCACGCAGGGTGCAAACGGCCGAAAACTTTCGCGAAACTTGATTTTCACGTTCATCACCGACTGCATTTTGGGCGATCGGGCGTCGCCCAGTATGCTGCGGGCCCCCAACGCGCGCGGGCCAAACTCCATTCGCCCCTGAAACCAACCGACGACCTTTTCCTCGGCAAGGAGCTGCGCGACGTGCTCGAAGAGATCGCTTTCGTTATCAAAGCGCACGGCGTCGTCGCCGGCGGGCCCGATCACGGCGGCAATTTCGTCGTTGGTAAAGCTGGGGCCTAGCAGGCTGCCGCGCTGCGAATCCCGCGGATCGGCCCGTCTTGGCTTGTCCAAAAGCTGGTGCCAGACGAACAGCGCCGCGCCGAGCGCTCCGCCCGCATCGCCGGCCGCGGGCTGAATCCAAAGCTCGTCGAACGGCCCTTCGCGCAGCAACCGACCGTTCGCCACACAGTTCAGCGCCACGCCGCCGGCCAACACCAACCGCTTTTGCCCGGTGCGGGCGTGCACGTGGCGGCCCAGCCGCAGCATGACTTCTTCCGTCACCGCCTGAATGCTGGCGGCCAGGTCGCAATGCCGCTGTTCGAGCGTCGATTCGGCCGCCCTCGGCCGGCCGCCAAACAGCCGGTCAAAACGGCGGTTGGTCATGGTCAGCCCGTGGCAATAGTCGAAATACCGCATGTTCAACCGGAAGGTGCCGTCGGCCTTCAGATCGAGCAGGTGCTGGTAGATGGCGTCGACGTAGACGGGCGATCCGTACGGCGCCAGGCCCATCAGCTTGTATTCGCCGCTATTCACCTTGAAGCCGCAGTAATAAGTGAAGGCCGAGTAAAGCAGTCCCAGCGAATGCGGAAACTTGAGCTGGTGCGTCAGCTCGACCCGGTTGCCGCGTCCCACTCCGCAGGCGGTGGTGGTCCATTCGCCGACTCCGTCGAGCGTGAGAATGGCCGCCTCGTCGAAGGGACTGGGAAAGAACGCGCTGGCCGCGTGGCTCTCGTGATGGTCGAGAAACACCAGCGGTCGACGCGGCGTGCCACCCAGGCCCTGGCGAATCGAACGCCGCAGAAAAAGCTTTTCCTTGAGCCAAACGGTCATGGCCATGCGAAAGCTGGCCAGCCCGGCGGGTGCGCCGGCCAGGTACGTTTCAAGCAGCCGCTCGAACTTAACGAACGGCTTTTCGTAGAAGGCGACGTAGTCGAGGTCGCCCGGTTGGAGCCCGGCCTCGCGCAGGCAGTACTCGGCCGCGTGGACGGGAAATCGCGCATCGTGTTTGCGCCGCGAGAAGCGTTCTTCCTGAGCAGCGGCGACAATCTCGCCATCGACCACCAGCGCCGCGGCCGAGTCGTGATAGAATGCCGAAATGCCGAGAATGGCGGTCATACGTCTATTGTAGGTTATTCGTGCCTATCCGAGTAATCGGAGGTGCTCCGGCTTCCTCGTGGAACGGAATTCATTCCGTTATGAACGTTCCAAACGGAATGAATTCCGTTCCACGAAACTTGTCGCCCCGCCGCGCGGCGGGTAATTT
>DASSFG010000320.1:0-22501 GCA_035694685.1 Pirellulales bacterium | reverse complement strand
CTTCGTGGAATGGCGCATCGACCGCAGTGTGGCCGACACGATCGTGGCGGTAGACGGCGTCAAGGTGACGACGGCCGACGAGTTTCTCACCGAGATCGAAAACAAGCACCCCGGCGACGAAGTGGCACTTACCGTGTTGCGTAGCGGACGCGAGCTGACGGTCCGCCTGCGCCTCGGCGAGAGCCACGAATAGTCAGTTATTTTCGACCGTTTACTGTTTCCATTTGAATAGGAGCATCACATGGCCCGCACTCCCAGCACGATGTTGCCGCTTGGCACCGCCGCCCCCAACTTTTCATTGCCCAACGTCGACGGTCGCACGGTCTCGCTCGCCGATTTCAAGGATGCGCAGGCCCTGCTCGTCGTCTTCATGTGCAATCATTGCCCGTTCGTGAAACACGTGGCGCCGGAATTGGCCCGGCTGGCCAAAGACTACCAGCCTCGCGGCCTGGCAATGGTGGGCATCAATTCCAACGACGTTGCCAGTCACCCCGACGACGCGCCGGCGAAAATGGCTGAAGAAGCCAAGAACCGAGGCTACACTTTCGCGTACCTCTACGACGAAAGCCAGGCGGTGGCCAAGGCATATCGGGCGGCCTGCACGCCCGACTTTTTCTTGTTCGACAAATCGCGACGCCTGGTCTATCGCGGCCAGCTCGATTCCAGCCGGCCTGACAGTGGCATACCGGTAACCGGCGCCGACCTGCGGGCAGCCATCGACGCGGTTTGGGCCGGCAAGCCGCCCGCAGCCGACCAGAAGCCCAGCATCGGCTGCAACATCAAATGGAAAACCGGCAACGAGCCCGACTACTACGGGCACGTCACGGCACGCTAACGACCAGAGTTACTGCTGCTCCTCGTCTTCGACTTGCTGGCGGATGATGCCGCTGAGCCACCAGCCCCAGACGACGTAGTGAAACGCCGCCACGCCAAAGATGATGCCGCCGGCAACGGCGGCTGGTGCGATGGCGCCGCTGGTGAGTACGAAGAGCGCGGCAAAGACCAGCAGCGCCAGCCCCAAGGCCATCACCACGGCCAGGCACCCTTTGCCCTTGGGCGCCTCGGAAGCAGATGGCTTTTCGACGTTCGGCATGGCAAAACTACCCGCACGGGGATTTGAACCCCGGTTACTGGGCTGAGAACCCAGCGTCCTAGGCCACTAGACGATGCGGGCCTATTCCGACCGCCCCGGTGAACCGCAGGCAAACGTCGTCAGAACATTTGTTACCTGACTCCCTTTGGCCTGTCAACCTACACGCCGCTGGCGATTTTCACGGCTTCGGCCCGAATGCGGTTCAAAATGGCCGACAGGCCGCGCATGCGGACCATACCCAGCGCCTCGATCAGACCCAGGCGCTGCAATACGCCGGGCGAAACGCTGAGCACCTCTTCCGGCGCGGCGCCGGAAAAGGCGTCGGCCAGGATGCCCACAAAACCTTTCACCGTCGGCGCCTCGGGAGCGACTTCCGCGTGGATGCGAAGCCGACCCTGATCGGGAATGACCCACAAGTAAACCGGCGTCATGCACTCGTGGACGCGGTGCTCGCCCGCGTCGCGCTCGGCCTTCAAGTGTTCGGGCAATTCCGGCAACCCCTCGGCAAAGTCGAGCAGCAGCTCCAGACGCTCACGCGGTTCAAGGTCAGCAAACTCTCCGGCGATCTCATCGAGGCGCTGTTGCGCCTTGCCTGCCATGCTACCCCTCGCTCGCTTCTTCCGACATGGAGCCGGTCTCGGCGCCCACGGCCGCCATTTCCTCGTTTTGAACCGGTTCGGCTGGTGCTTCCGAGGCGGCGGCCGGTTTTTCCGGGGCGGGTGCCGGCTTGGGCTGCGGCATGCCCTTCTCGACGGGCACCCCGACCAGGTTACCCCATTCGGTCCAGGAGCCGTCGTAGTTCTTCACGTTGTTAAAGCCCAACAGGTACTTGAGCACGAACCAGGTATGGCTCGACCGCTCGCCGATGCGGCAATATGCAATCGTCGGACTGCGGCGCTTCAGTCCCTGCTCTTTGAGGTACAGCTTTTCCAGGTCTTTGCGCGACTTGAAAGTGCCGTCGTCGTTGGCAGCCAGCGCCCAGGGCACGTTGGCAGCGCCGGGAATGTGCCCCGCACGCAGGGCGCCCTCTTGCGGATACCCTTCCATGTGAAACAGTTCGCCCGTGTATTCGCCGGGCGAGCGGACATCGATCATCGGCTTGCCGGCGCGCATGTGCTTGAGCACCTCGTCGCGGAAAGCGCGAATACTCTTGTCTTGCTCTTTGGCCGTGTAGCTGCCGCTGGGATAAGCCGGCTCGGGACCGCGAGAAACCTCGCGGTTATCCAATTCCCAACGCTTTCGGCCGCCGTTCATGATCAGGCATTTTTCGTGGCCGTAAAGTTTGAACGTCCAGAAGGCATAGCAGGCCCACCAGTTGTTCTTGTCGCCGTAAAAGACGACGGTCGTATCGTTTGAGATGCCCTTGGCGGCACAGAGCCGCTCGAACTTCTCTTTGCCGATGTAGTCGCGGATGAGCGAGTCTTGCAGGTCGGTCTGCCAGTCGATTTTGACGGCTTCGGGAATATGGCCCTGGTGATAGAGCAACACGTCCTCGTCCGACTCGGCGATTCGGACGTTCGGATCTTTGCGGTGCTCATCGACCCATTCGGTACTTACCAGGACTTCAGGGTGGGCGTAATCGGCCATGAATCTTTTGCTCGAAGGTTGAAGTTACGTCAGTTCGTTGTTAGGGAACGGCATTATAGCAGTTCCTTCCCCGCTAGGGCACCGGGGGCGGCTGGTCGGCAACGCAGCATTTTACCGCGCTGCCGGACCGGTTAAACTACCCCCATGCCCCTCCCCCATGCCCCGCCGCTTTCAGTTCAGTTTGAAGTGGTTCTTCGTGGCCACGACGATTATGGCCATCTGCGCCGCGTTTTGGCCGCGGCAAGCCGAACGTCTTGAGATCCTCGTCGACTCGTTCAACCATTCAATCCACGACGGCCAGTACCATGACGCCGTAAGAATCGCTGCACGAACGCGATTCCTTTATCCGGATGCGCTGGTGGGCCAGCAGATGCAGAATATCTGCAAAATGATGCAAAGGAGAACGATGCACAAGAAGAGATAGCCCCTAAGCGTTATTTCTTTGCGGCCCAGCAGCAGTGCGCCGGTCCACGCCCGTCGTATTTTCAAGTACCGGTGGCCTCTTCTCTGATCCTGCACTACCGAACCGGAGCCTTGGGTCAGGATTCGCTTTTTGGCTGGGCGACAGACATAATAATCAAGCCGAAGAGAAGTGAAATGACGGCGATCACGTAGGCGAGGGAGAATCGAGTGGCTAAGAAAAAGGTGACAAAAAAGGCCCCCAAACCGCGAACCAAAGTCGGCAAAAAGCCCGAGGCGAAGAAGCGTGCGCCGAAGCCGGCCAAGAAAAAACCGGCAGCCAAGTCGGCCGCCGCCAAGGCAAAGAAAAAGCCCGCCCTGCCGCGGCCGACGATCACGGGCGAGGAGAAGCTATTCTTGCTCTTTAAAGAAGACTATCACGCTCGTCAGATCTTCGATTTTTTGCGGGTCGAGACGGTGCGCGAACTGGAGCAATTCGAGCCACACGAGATCGTCAAGCGGCTCAGCCGCCCGATTGCCGACTCCGTCGAACGAATCCGCCGCCGACTGGCCGAAAAAAACCGCTACCTCTCGGGCGACGAATCGTATCTGCTCGATGCTAGGCGGGAGGCGTAGCGTTTGATGTTGCGCATTTCGATCTGCGCCGCGGAGCGGCGCTCGGAATGTAGCCGTGGGCGAAGCCCGCGGTACAGCGTAACGCGCGTTGGCGAAGCCGCGGAGCGGCGGCGGAGGCGCCGACGGTTGCCATTACGCCGCCGCTCCGCGGCGTCATCCGGTTTTTTCCCACATTCTCCGTGGGGCTGCCTTATTTTTTATCGCGAACATCGTAACAGACGATCCTGTCTTGCTCACGCAGGTAGAGCCGGCCGTCGGCAATCACGGGGTGCGCCCAGCTCGGCCGCTCGCCGCTGCCCGGCACAGTGAATGAGCCGAGTTCCTCGTACTTCTCGGGCGAGGCCTTGACCAGCGACATCACGCCATTGGCGAAATGGATGTACAGACAGCCGTCGGCCGCGGCCATTGCCGCCGAATTTTCGCCCGAGCCGCGGGCCTTCCACTTGACGTCGCCGGTCATCAGCTCGGCGCAAAAAATCGAGCTCCTGTCCTCCACGCCGCCGTAGAGATAATCGCCCACCAGCACGACTCCGCCGTGCTTGTTGGCCAGCTCTTTTTTCAAAGGATAGACTTCCTCGATCTTCACTTCGTCGTCGGAAGACGAAATCTGCCGCAACAAGGCCCCGCCGCGGTTGTAGCCGGCCGTAAAGAACACCAGGTCGTTGCGCATGATCGGCGTGGGAATGACGGCGGTGGTGCGCTCAATATCGTATGTCCAAAGCAGCTTGCCGTCGCTGGCGCGGACGCCCAGCGGGCCGCTGGCGGTCGTTTGCACGTACACGCGCGTCGAACCGACCTTGGAGATCACCGCCGAGGCGTGGCCCGCGCCGCGATCGCCGGGCCGCGACGTTTGCCAGATCAGCTCGCCGGTTTTCTTGTCCAATGCTACCATCGTGGCTTTCTCTCCGCCGGGCGTGCAGATCAAGCGGTCGCCGTCGATCAGCACCGACTCGCTATAGCCCCAGCCGTCGCCTTTATTGCCTTGGAAGTCGCTCTTGAGGTTCTTTCGCCAGCGCTCACTTCCCGTCGAAGCTGCGCAACAGACCAATTCACCCCCGGCCGTCAGGGCATACACCAGCTCGCCGTCGACGGTGGGCGTGGAACGCGAGCTTTGCCAGTCCGACTTGCCTTGGTTCCAGGCAGGCCCGGTCTTGAGCTGCCACAACGGCCGGCCGTCGTCGCGACCGAAGGCCATCAGATATTCGTCTTTATCTTCGGCGATCGAGGTATTGTCGCCCAAGGTGAAGAGGCCCTTGCCGGCAACGGCAATGCTGGAATAACCGCGGCCCGGTCCGGTCACGTCGAAGACGACCGGCGGACCGCCTTCGGGCCATTTTTGCAGCAGCCCGGAGTCGGACGAGACGCCAGTGCGGTCGGCGCCGCGGAACGTCGGCCAGTCGCGGCCCAAGGACGACACCGCGTTGCGGCCCACGTCGGCTGCCAGCAGGGCAAACGCGGGCAGCAACGTAAATGCGATAAGGCCAAATCGAAACAGGTTCGTGCGCATCAGATTCTCGTCAGGCGGATAAAAGAAAACAGCGGCCTGGATCAGTGTGCCAGGACCGCTGTATTTTGCAATCTCGCCGGCTTTTTGCAAGCAGATGCTAGTCTTCCATGACCTCTTGCTCTTTGGCCTTGGCTAATTCGCTGGCACGGTTCTCGAACTTCTTGGTTAGCTCCTGAATCTCCTCTTTGAGCGCCGTGCAGTCGTCTTCGGAGAGGATCTTGTCTTTCTCTTCCTGGTCGCTCTGCTTGTTGCCGTCGCGGCGGACGTTGCGAATGGCCACTTTGGCTTCTTCGGCCAGCTCTTTAATGCGGCCGACCAGCTTGCGGCGCGTTTCCGTCGAAAGCGGCGGCACGTTGAGTCGGATTAACTTCCCGTCGTTCATCGGCGTCAGGCCGAGGCCGCTGGCCAGGATCGCTTTCTCGATGTCTTTGAGCGTACCAGGATCGAACGGGCGAATGACGATCTGCGTCGGCTCGGGCGCGCCGATCGAGGCAAGCTGCTTGATGGGCGTGGGCGAGCCATAAGCTTCAACGCGCAGCGAATCGACCAGGCCCGGATTCGCCCGGCCCGTGCGAATGCCGGCCAGGTCGTGCTTGAGCTTATCGACCGCCTTTTCCATCCGTTCTTCGACGTCCAGTAGAATTTCGTCAGCGCTCATAAGGAGGATGAGAGATCAAGGATATAAGATGAGGGATGCGGGCGGCCGAATGTGGGCTTTCGTCATGCTTCTGCCTTCTGCCTTTTGCCTTCTGCCTTGGTTCCACCGATCCACGTGCCGACTTTCTCGCCCGCCACGGCCCGCTCGATGTTGCCTTCTTTCTTGAAGTTGAACACCAAGATCGGCATGTTGTGCTCCATGCACTGAGCAATGGCGGTGGTGTCCATCACTCGCAAATTCTGCTCCCGCACCTGGGCATAGCTCAATTCACTATACAAAACGGCGTGCGGGTTCTTCTCCGGGTCATCGCTGTAAACGCCGTCGACCCGCGTGGCCTTGAGCAGGATGTCGGCTTCGAGCTCCAAGGCCCGTTGGGCGGCAGCCGTGTCGGTGGTCACGAAGGGGCTGCCCGTGCCGCAGGCCAGAATGACGATCCGGCCCTTCTCCAGGTGCCGCCGGGCACGCCGGCGGATGTAGGGCTCGGCCACGCCGTCCATGCGGATGGCAGTCGAGAGCCGCGTCTCGCAACCCAGCGATTCCAGCGCATCTTGCAGGGCCAGTCCGTTGATCACCGTCGCCAGCATGCCCATATAATGGGCCGTGGCTTCTTGCACGCTCGTGCTGGCGGAAGTGAACTGGGCCCCGCGCAAGATATTGCCGCCGCCGATCACGATGGCGATCTGCGCGCCCTTCTTGGCCGCCTGAGCAGTCTGCCGCGCGATGTGTACCACCTCTTGCATGCTAATGCCGCGTTCGCCCGCTCGCGCAAAGCTTTCGCCCGACAGCTTCAGCACGACGCGGCGCTTACGGTCTGGTGGTTGTTCGGACATGGAAGGCTCCTCAAGCGGTAAGGCTGCTAGAATATACCAAATCTCTCGACATTTCGTTATAGTGCCGGCGTCGGCAATTTCACCGAGCTCTCAGTACCGGGCCATGCAGGGTCCTCCGCCACTTGTCATCCTCCTTGTTGTTCTTGCGAGCATTATCTTCTCCCTGGCGGCAGGGGCTGCCATCCTGAAACTCGTGCGCGCCTATGAGAAGTGGGCCAGCCGCTTGCTGACGCGGCACTACGAGGGAATCGAACTGCACACGGAGATGCAGCCCGGCGACGTGATTCTGAACTATCACACTTACCATGGCTTGCTCGTTTGGCACACCGAAACTCCGCATCGCGCCATGCTGCCGATCGAGGACGCACGTCGTCTTTTAGGCCGCTTGTTCCGCCATAACCTCAGGTGGGGCTGGCTGGCGGAAGCAGGAATTCTTGTCATACCGTTGGCTATCTGCAACTATCTGGCACAGCGCCGGTCCATCGCACGCCAGGAGGCGGCACAAGCCAGTCCGCAGTTCTGGTCACGCGCCATCGATGCGGGACAGCGGCCCGATCACGGCTATGGCACACCGCTTTCCACTGCCACTGCCTCTGCCGTGGCCGAACCGCGCTCCAACGTACGGCGTGCCTTGGGCTGGGTCACAGGCGGACTTGCGGTAATCTTTGCCGCCGTCGCAATCGCGGGTTTGGCGTTGGCTCAGCTCAGGGAGGCGATCGGCGCACTCGTAGTGGCCGTGCTTTTGGGCGCCGTCGCTCACGATTGGATCCGCGGGCGGCAAATTGAGTAAGACGGCTCGCCGCCTCACTCTTTGCCTAGTTCCCACCGCACGAACCGCGCGACCTTCATCTTGGCTTCCTCGGCCACCTTGCCGACCGTGCGCTTGTCGTCCTTCACGAAGGGCTGCTCCAGCAACACTTTCTCAGCGAAGAAGTTCTTCAGCCGCCCCTCGATCATCTTGCCGATGATGTTTTCGGGCTTGCCTTCCTTGCGGGCCGCTTCGGTGAGGATCTCGCGCTCTTTTTCGACCGCGGCGGCGTCCAGATCGTCTTTCGATACCGCGGCCGGTTTAAAGGCGACCACGTGCATGGCGATGTCTTTAGCCACTTCCTGGGTGCCGCCTGAAACCTCGATCAGCGCACCCGCCGAGCCGTCGTGGTGCGCGTAGCCGCCGCAGGGCCCGTCGATGCGCACGATGCGGCCGAGCTTGAACACCTCGCGAATGCGGTTGTACATGTCGTCGAGCGCGTCGCCGAAACTTTGCGTTTTGCCCGGTGCGGTTTGCTTGAGCAGTTCCTCGCCGCTCGAGGCACCCGGTCCGGTGGCCAAGTGTTTGGCCAGGTCGTTGGCGAACTGGATGAATTCCTTTCCGCTGGCCACCGGCGCACTCTCACACTGCAGTTCGACCATTGCCCCAACGCCTTTGGCGAAGTCGGTATAGACGGCGATCCTGCCGGCCGACGTTTCGCGGCCGATACGCGTCTCTTTGGTCTTGATGCCCTGCTTGCGGATAAATTCCAGGGCCTTGCCTTCGTCGCCTCCGGTCTCTTGCAGCGCCTTTTTGCAATCCATCATTGGCAAGCCGGTGCGCTCGCGCAACGCCTTGACCATGGCCGCGGTTACTTCTGGCATTTCGCTCCTCCGTTTTCTCTATAATTTCCTATTCTATGTCTGGGAGACTCCTCACAGTGCCGGACTCCCATTGAGAATGACGAATGACGAAGCACGAATGACCAAAGAAGCCCGAATGACGAAGTACGAATCGAGCCGTTCGTCATTCGGATTTCGTCATTCGTCATTCGGATTTCGTCATTTTTCAAGGCGGTCTACCAGTCGAAACGTCCCTGACCAGCCTTCCGAGTACGCCTCTCCTCTCCCCTCACCCCGCGTCCTTGTCTTCGTCGGCCGGCATGGTGTACGCCGCCGGCGCCCCTTCCGGTACGACACCCACGTTGGCCGCCGCGTTCGCTTTGCCTTCGATCACGGCGTTGGCCAATTGCTGCATCACGATCTCGATCGAGCGGATGCTGTCGTCGTTGCCGGGGATGGGAAGATCGACCAGATCGGGGTCGCAGTCGGTGTCAATCAGCGCCACCGTGGTGATGCCCAGCTTGCGGGCTTCGTCGATGGCGTTATGTTCTTTGCGCGGGTCGATGACCACCATGCACTCGGGCAAGCGGTTCATGGTGCGCATGCCGTTGAGGTTGCGAAACATCTTGCGATACTCGCGGTTCAGGGCCGACTGCATTTTTTTCGAGTAGGCTTGCAGCTCTTCGCCCGACCGCAGCCGTTCCAGCTCTTCCAACCGCGTCAGTCGGCTACGAATGGTGCGAAAATTGGTGAGCGTGCCGCCCAGCCAGCGATCGCTGACAAACGGCATGCCGCAGCGCGTGGCTTCTCTTTCGACCGTCTCGGCAGCTTGCCGTTTGGTGCCGACGAAGAGCACGAGGCTGCCGCCGGCGGCGACCTGCGTGAGGTACTTGCGGGCACGAATCAGCCCGCGCACCGTCTCGCGCACGTCGATGATGTGAATCAAGTTGCGGCGGCCATAGATGTAGGGCCGCATTTTGGGGTTCCAGCGGCTGGCGCGATGTCCGAAGTGGACTCCCGCCTCGATAAGCTGCTTGACGAGGACTGTTGCCACGCAATCTCCTTTCTTGCCGGCGGTTTTTGCCACCGGACAATAAATCATTGGCACACCAGCGTCGATCTGCGGCCCCGCGACAAGGGGGCGGCAGACATCCGGCGTTGTTCGAGGATCTTCGGCCAGAGAGGAGCGCACACGCGCCCGCGCCTTGGGCCGCTCAAGGCGGAAAGCCTTTGATGATAGCGGGTTTAGGAGCCCTGGTCAATGTTGCCGGTCCATAAGCCGATCGGCCGGGCGTTACTCACTAAGCGTGTTCGCCGAAACGCCGCCGCCACTCCTCGAGTTCTTGCCGCAGCCGTTTCAGCTCCTCCCCGGATCCGTCCAATTCTTTCGCCAATCGCTCGCGCTCTTCCTCGGCCCGCTCACGCTCCGCCTCGGCCCGCTCGCGTTCCGCCTCCGCTCGCTCGCGCTCTGCCTGTGCCTCGAGCAAGAGCTCCTCCGAAGTCGGCAGCCAATGGCCTGTGGCGGGATTGTAAAACCGCAGCCATTCGCCGTCGCGCTGCAGGTGCAGGCCCAGGACTTCACTCGGCAAACGCCCGTTGACCATTTCGATGGGAAAGTATTTACCCTCGCGCAAACGATGGCCTTGCAATGGTGGGTCGAGATATTCCCCCTTGGGATCGAACAGGAAATACTCAGGCACGACGATCTCGTCCTGGTAGATCGACATTTTATCGTCGAGGTCTTCCTCCCGGGTCGACTTGCTAGTCAACTCGACCACGAGATCCAGCCCGTGACCTTCTTCCCAGATTAGATATGCCTCGCGCGGCTTGTCTTTAGGCACGTCCAGGGCGACGAATACGTCGGGCGAAACATGCTTGTGTCGGTTGCCCTTCTCGTAATAAACGAACATGTTGCCCCACACGTAGACCAGCGGCTCACGTTTGAAATGCCGATCGAGCGTCTCGACCGCGGTCTTGAGATTCATGAAATGGAGCGGTGTTTCAGCCACGGGCCGCCCGTCTCCGGTAGGGTACTCGATTTCCGCCCCCGCCCCCAGCAAACGCGGCGATGAAGGGATGGTTGCCATCTTCGTCTCCCACACAGGCCCCGTTGATTACTCCTATCTTATCTCATCATTCGACTGGGGTCGACAGTACGCGCTCGCCCGCCAACATCTGATGCCTTTCACGAAGCAGAAGACTAAACGCCGCCCAAAATATGGCGGGGCTCTTCAGCCCCCTGTTTGCGCCACCGGCGGATTTCCGGCACGCCCAGGGCGGAGTAAATGCGCAACTTCGATACCGCGCTGCGGCTTAACCTCTGTCTCAACGACCAGACTATTTGAGCTGTTGCTCGAGGATTTGCCGGATTCTTTCCGGCGAGGCCATGCGGCCGGCGCCTTGTTTGCGACAGCTCAGCCAGCCCTCTTCCGGATCAATGACCACGATTCCGTCGCGGCGGAGTTGCTCGACGTTGCGCTCGACGGCGGGCTTTGACCACATTTCGCAATTCATGGCTGGCGCGACGACGATCTTGCCGGAAAAGGAAAGCATCAGCGTGGTCAACAGGTCGTCGGCCAGACCGCAGGCGGCTTTCGCCAGAAAGTTGGCCGTCGCCGGGGCGACGCAGAGAAGCTGCGCCCGTTCGGCCAGGTCGATGTGCGCGCCCAAGGGATGCCCGAGCTCGTCAAACACTCCCACGTGGACCGCACGGCCCGTCAGCGCCTCGAACGTGGCCGGTCCAATGAACTGCCGCGCCGATTCCGTCATCACGACCGACACGCCCAAGCCCGCCTGCACGAGCTGGCTCACGAGCGCGGCCGTCTTATAGGCGGCGATGCCGCCCGTCACGCCAATGACGAGTTCGTGGCCTTGCATAGGGTTCAGGGTTCAGGAGTTCGAAGCACTTCGTTTAACCGCAGGGCCAGCGGCCCGCGGGGGCAACATTCGCGCGGGCCGCTGGCCCTGCGGTTAAACGAGGTTTCCGGTTGGCATTGATGTCCCCTGAACCCTTCCTTAAGACAGATCGGTCAGGTCCAATTCGGGCGGGCCGCCGGCCTCTTCCGACTGCTCGACCGTGCGAACGTTGGCCGAGGTGTCGAGATAGATTTTGTCTTGCAGGATTTCCTGGATCACGATCTCCAGCTTGTCAGGCGTTTTCAGATCGACCAGCGGCCGGCTGCCGGCATTGAGCGCCACCAGGCGTTTCTGAATCAGCGTCGAAAGCTTGAACCGACCACCCACTTTGTTCACAATCGCTTCTTCGCGAAGCTCGTCAATCATTGCGCTCGCACTCCAGGGAAGACAGAATAGTACGTAACTGTTGCAGGGCCAAATTGACGTCGTCATTGACCACCTGATAGCGATAGCGGTCGAGCGACTCCAATTCGCGGCGGGCAACTTCCAGCCGCCGCCTGAGGGCCGCCTCGCTTTCGGTGCCCCGCTCTCGCAGCCGACGTTCAAGTTCGGCCAGGGAACTGGGGCGGACAAAAATCGTCACCGCATCGGGATAGTGCTGCAAAACCGCCAACGTGCCTTGCACGTCAATCTCTAAGACTACCCATTTACCGGCGATTAAGCGAGGGGCCACCTCACTTTTCAGCGTGCCATACCAGTCGCCCCGCTGGTAAACCTCGAAGCATTCCAGAAAATCGCCTTGCCGCCGACGCCGCTCGAATTCATCCTTGCTAAGAAAGTAATAGTCGACGCCGTTGACTTCGCCGGGGCGCGGGGCACGGGTCGTGGCCGAAACGCTGGTTACTAGCGGCACCGGCGCGGCGGCGTACAGCCGCTTCAAAAGCGTCGTCTTTCCGGCCCCCGACGGCCCCGAAATGACGACCAGTTTGCCCGTCATGACTTCCTCGGCAGTGATCATAGCGTCGGACTGCTAAAGATTACGCGTAAGGAGTGGAAAGTGAAAAGTGGAAAGTGGAAAGTGGAAAGTAAAGACGATCCGAATCCCTCCTTAGTTTCCACTTTCCACTTTCCACTTTCCACTTTCCACTCATCACTTTCACTCCACGTTCTGGATCATCTCGCGAATCCGCTCGATGGAGGCCTTCATTTCGATCACGTGCCGCGCAATCTGCACGTCGTTGGCCTTCGAGCCGATGGTGTTCGTCTCGCGAAACATCTCCTGGGTAAGAAATTCTAGCTTACGACCCGAACTTTCGGGCAATTCCATGATCGAATCAAACTGCTCCAAATGGCTGCGGAGGCGGACCACTTCCTCGGAAATATCGCTTCGCTCGGCAAATAATCCGACTTCCTTGATCAGGTCGGCCGGGTTGAGACTAACGGCAAACTCGGCCAGCGTCGATTGCAATCGCTCGACCAGGCGCTGCCGATAGGCCTCGATGACCAAGGGTGCCCGCTCTTCCACCTGCTTCAGTTCCCCGGCGATCGACTGGCAATTGGTCCGCAGATCGGCGGCCATGGCGCGGCCCTCGTCGGCCCGCATGTGGGCCAGGTTCTCCATCGCGCCCACCAACGCCTCACGCACCAGCGGCCATTCTTCTTCGGCTTCGGAGGGGCTGGTGGGGTTCTCGATGACCACGCCCGGCAGCATCAGCAACTGGGCCAGGGGCACGGCTTCTCCGAGCTGCCACTCGTCGCTCAACTCGCGGAGCTGACGGCGATAATTGGCGAGCACGGCGGGATTGAGCTGATAGTCTTCACTGCCGCGCACGCGATCGACCCGCAACGAGACCTGGACCGTGCCTCGGCGAATCTGCTGCCGCACCACACTTTCGATCTCCGGCTCAAGCAGGCTATAACCTTCGCCGCACTTGAGCGTGAGCTTGAAGTAGCGGTTGTTGATCGTGCGCACTTCGACAACCACCGCTACGCCACCGGCTTGGCGGTGCGCCTCGCCGAACCCCGTCATGCTCAGCAGCAATGCAATGCTCCGTCTGTTTTAGTAACCTAGTCTGTCGGGGCCCAAAGTTCCCTAGGACACTTCATCGATCGCAAGGCAACCAGACAAGGAGAGTGGGAGACACGGGGACAAGGAGAAACGCACGATCCGGTTCGTGTCTCTCCTTATCCCCTCGTCTCCTTGTCCGGCTAACCCAATCGGGTTCACTTCTTTGCGCCGTCCGTGCCGCCGGCGGGCGACGACTTGGCGCCGCTTGGCCCCGCGGGCGACGATTTTTGTTTTTGTGTTTGCGGTTCGACTGACTCCTGGCCGGGCGGCGTGGCACTGGACGAGCTGCCAAACTTGTCCGTCGAAGTCGTGCCGACCAATTTCAGGGCACCCACGCAGAGCACGATCCAGACGATCGCGACTCCTGACGTAATGCGTGTGAAGACGTCGCCCGCCTTACTGCCGAAAGCGCTTTGGCCGCCCATGCCGCCCAATGCACCGGCCAACCCGCCGCCGCGGCCGCGCTGCAAGAGAATCAGCACGATCAAAAATAGCGACGTGATCAGCATGAACAACTTAATGGCAATCATCATGGCTTCTAATTCCTATTTAACGCCCGCGGCAATTCCCAAAAAGTCATCCGCCTTAAGACTCGCGCCTCCAACCAAGGCACCGTCGATGTCGGGCTGCGATAGCAATTCGGCCGCGTTGCCGGGCTTCACGCTGCCGCCGTATTGAATGCGCACTTGCTGGGCCAATGCGGCATTGTACCGCTCGACGATCAAGTTGCGAAGGTCGAGATGCACTTCCTGGGCTTGCTGGGGCGTGGCAACCTTGCCCGTGCCGATGGCCCATACCGGCTCATAGGCGATGACCACCCGGCCCATTTGCTCGGCCGACAGCCCGGCCAAAGAGCCCGTAAACTGCCTGCGAATGACGGCGGCGGTTTGTCCGGCCTCGCGCTCGTTGAGCAGCTCGCCGACGCAGACGATGGGCGTCAGGCCGGCGGCCAAAGCGGCCACGACCTTACGATTGATTTGCTCGTCGGTTTCTCCCAGGATCTGTCGGCGTTCGCTGTGCCCCAGAATGACATAGCGGCAGCCGAGGTCGAGCAGCATGGCCGCGCTGATTTCGCCCGTGAACGCGCCCGACGCCTCGTGGTACATGTTTTGGCCCCCTAGCTCCACCGAGCTGCCGGCGAGGGCCTGGCCTACCGCGTCGAGGTACACGCTGGGCGGGCAAACGGCCAGGTCAAGATGAGCGAGGTCGCCGGCCCGCTCTGCCACGGCCTTGGCCAGGTCAACCGACTGCCGACGGTCGAGGTTCATTTTCCAGTTGCCGGCGATGAAGGAACGTCTCATGGGAACATTAATAAAACACTGCGGGGGGTAGCAAATGACGAATGACGGAATGACGAATGACGAAAGAAGCACGAATGACGAATGACGAATGTGCCGGCTGCATTCGGGTTTCGGGCTTCGTCATTCTTTCGTCATTCGTCATTAGACATTCGTCATTGTTTCGCTCCAGCCATAGCCGGGGCGGATTTGGAAGCAACTTTTTCGACCTTGGAAATCCGCTTGCCGAACAGCGCGGCGAGGTCGCGAATCTGGGCGGCCAAGGCGGCATACTGATCGGGCAAAAGTGCTTGTGGCCCGTCGGAAAGGGCCTCCTCCGGGCAGTTGTGGACCTCAATGTGGACGCCGTCGGCGCCCGCGGCAACACCCGCCAGGGCACAGGGTCCGATCAGGTCGGGGCGGCCCGTGGCATGGCTCGGATCGACGATGATCGGCAAGTGCGAGAGAATTTTGGTGGCCGGCACCGCCGCCACGTCGAACAGGTTGCGCGTGATCGGGTCGAAGCCCTTGATGCCCCGTTCGCAGAGCACCACGCTCGAATTGCCCTCCGACAGAATGTACTCGGCGCTCATCAGCAGGTCTTTGACCGTGGCGCTCATGCCGCGCTTGAGCAGCACCGGCTTGTGCGTCTGGCCGACTTCCGTAAGCAGCGTAAAGTTTTGCATGTTGCGAGCGCCGATCTGAAACATGTCGGTATAGCGGTAGACGAGCTCGACGCGGCGCGGATCCATCACCTCCGTCACCACCGGCAAACCGTACTTGTCGCCGGTGTCACGCAGGATTTTCAAGCCCTCTTCGGCCATGCCTTGGTAGGCATAAGGGCTGGTGCGGGGCTTGAAGGCGCCCCCCCGCAAAAGATTGGCGCCGGCGGCCTTCACTGCCTTGGCGATGGCGTCCATTCTTTCGGCCCCCTCTACGGCACAGGGGCCCGCGATCATGGCCAGGTAGCCGCCGCCGATCTTCACGCCCGCCACCTCCACGATGCTCGGCTCGGGATGCGCTTCGCTGCTGGCAAGCTTGTAGGGCGGCAGGATGGGCACGACGCTGGCGACGCCGGGAATCGCCTCCAGCGGGGATGCTTGCAGCTTGGCTTCGTCGCCGATGACGCCGATGATGGTGCGGTAGGTACCGCGGCTAAGATGTGCTCGCAGCCCGAGCGACTCGACGCGCTCGATCACATGCTCGATCTGCTTCTCGGTAACTTCGGGCTTGAGGACGATGATCACAGCGGCTTCTTCGGCAAAAACAAACAGTGCGCCGAGCGGTCCGTTGGTCGGGCAGGGCCTTCCACGAATTCATCGTCTGCCATGCCCGCCCCCAAGACAAATGCCAAGCGTCGGGTGGAAAGTTCATCAGTTTAGCTTCTTCGCCACGCGGTTTCCAGCGAGAGGGGTCCGTGCTGCCGCACCCCCGCGAAGCCGGGATGCTTTTCTGGGCAACTGACGGCGCGTTGAACTACCCCCATGCCCCGTCGTTTTCACACAGCTTGCGTGCTTGAATGACGCGGGCCAGACCGGCGAGATCCTTGACGGTCGGATGCAGTTCGTACCGCGCGTCGCGCGATAGCAGCTCGCGGACGGCAGCTTCAAGCTGCGGACTGATCTCCGTCAGGAGCCAACCGCCCGGCTTCAAGCGGTCGGCGGACTGTTCGATGAGCCGGGCAATCGTCTCAGTGCCCTGTGGTCCGGACACCAACGCGCTGCGCGGTTCAAAGTCTCGCACATCGCGGCTTAAACCAGCGACCTCGTGCTCTGCGACGTATGGAGGATTGGAGACGATAAATTCGAAGGTTCGCCCGGCTGGCGCCGCCGCGAAAAGGTCGCTCTCCATGAATTCGATGCGATCGCCGACGGCGTGATCCGCCGCATTTGCCGCCGCGACCTCGAGCGCTTTGCGGCTCACGTCGATGGCCGCCACACGACATGCGGGGAGCCACTTTGCCGCGCACACCGCAATTACTCCGCTGCCCGTGCCTACGTCGGCAATGTCCCACATAGAATTGGCCGGGACGGCCATGTCGAGCAGCCGAATGACCAGAAACTCGGTCTCGGGCCGCGGTATGAGCACGTCGGGCGTGACGCGGAAAGAGAGCGAGTAAAACTCGCGCCGGCCCACCAGGTAGGCCACCGGTGTGCCTTCGGCGCGACGCCGCACCAGCTCACGAAAGGCGGTGCGCACGTCCTCGCTCGGCACGTCGCCAAAGGCCGCGTAGAGCTGAATTCGCGGGCAGCCTAGGGCTTCTGCCAACAGCACCTCAGCGTCAAGCCGCGGACTATCGGCGCCGTGCTGCCTGAGGTAATTGGTGGTCCACTCCAGCAGGCATCCGGTCGTCCACGCTTCGGTTTGCGCCATCCGCACAAGATAACCGATGGCGGACGATTGAGAAAGCACGAACGGGTCAGGGGCTGAACTTAGTCAATTGAAGGCGCTTCATCCACGCCACCGGGCAGAGGCTGTTGCTCGAGATACCGGGGCAGCACGGTGCCGCGCTTGAGATGGGGCGCCGCGGCGTGGTCGCCGGGAATCATGGTCAGCCCCGCCTTGTTGCCACGGGTCCATACGCCGTGGCCGGCAAAATTGCCCGAAATCGGACCCAACAACGGCGCTCGACTCAGTTCACGATCGCGGTCCGCTGAATACGGCACCCAGATGTCGCCGTTATAAAAGGACCAAGTGTTGTCGGTCGTCCAGTACCACCAACGGTCGTCGTAAAGACGATATCGCCATTGATTCTCAGGTCGGCCCTCCGGCGGGACGTTCACGTACGGCCCCCAGTAAAAAATGTACGGTCCCGCCGGCGCTTCGTTGCCCGGCATCGCTCGCGAGCCCGGAAGGTCCTGTCTCGGCGCCGAGCGGGCTGCAAGGTAGGCAATCACGCCAAACACCAACAAGGTCGTTAAAATCCGCATCGTCGTTCCCCGCTTGCTGTTCGCCGGATCATAGCCCTCGATAGTATACGACAGGCTGGCGAACTCGTATGGGCAAATTGGGCGATTGGCCGTAGGCTGTAGTCGATGGCAACCTCTCTATCAGCCCAAACTGCACGTAAGCGGGCCGAGCCTGCCGCCCAGCCGGCCAGGGCCAGGCAACCGCAAGACTTGGCCGGCTTGCGCAGGGGTGGAACGTGGCTGCCCGCCTTCGCCGGCAGCTTGCTGCTGTACGCGGCCTTTCCGCCACTCGACTGGTGGCCGCTGTCCTGGGTGGCGCCGGTGTTTTGGCTGGCGATCGTCCGACCACGTGAACTGCCCGGTCGCAGCGGATACGTGGCATTGTGGGCGGCGGGTTTCACGTATTGGTTCTTGGTGTTGCACTGGCTGCGGCTGCCGCACCCGACGACGATCATCGGCTGGTTTGCCCTCTCCATGTACCTGGCGATTTATCTCCCGGCGTTTGTGGCCATCTCGCGCGTGGCGGTGCATCGGGTGCGTATGCCGCTCATCATGGCGGCACCGATCGTTTGGGCAGGATTGGAACTGGCCCAGGCGCACTTTCTCACCGGGTTCAACATGGCGGCGCTAGCGCACAGTCAATGGCGCTGGTTGCCGTTGATTCAGATCGCCGAGCTGGCGGGGAGCTATGCGGTCAGCGCGCTCGTGATTTTCGTCGCAGCGTGCCTGGCAAGCTGTTTGCCCCTCGATGGCCACGGCTGGCGGCGCTGGCCGTTGTTGCCGGCTGCTGCCGCGGTGATCGGCGCCCTGGTTTATGGCTATGTCCGGCTCGATCATCCGCCGGGCAAGCCTGGTCCGACGATCGCCTTGATCCAAGGCTCGATCGACACCGAGCTCAAGCACGACCCGGTGAAGCAGCGACAAATCTATCCGCATTACTTGGGTCTCTCGGAGCGGGCGGTGAAAGAATCGCCGAAGCTGGACTTGATCGTCTGGCCGGAGACGATGTATCGCGACAAGCTCTTGAGCTGCACGGACGACGCCGTGTTGCCTGCCACCTGGCAGACGACGCTCGAACAGATTCGCGACGAAGTTCCTTGGCGCGAGGAGTTGGTCGGCCGGCTGGCGCGCGAGCTCGATAAACCGCTTCTGCTGGGCATCGACTATCTGCAGCTCGGGCCAAACGGACTCAATTACTTTAACTCGGCGCTATTCGTCAGCCGCGAGGGGGCGTTAGGGCCGCGATACGACAAGCGCCATCCGGTTCCCTTCGGCGAATTCATGCCTCTTGCCCGACGGTTTGCCTGGCTGGAGGAGATATCACCCATTGGGGCCGGCATCGATTGGGGCAAAGACGTACCGGTATTTGATGTGGCGGGTACAAAGCTGGCCGCCAATATCTGTTACGAGAGTGCCATGCCGCACGTCGTCCGCGACGAAGTTGTGGAGCTGCGTGAAAAGGGCGAGGAGCCGGACATTCTGGTCAACCTGACGAACGACGGCTGGTTTCGCGGTTCGAGCGAGCTCGATTTGCACCTGACGTGCGCCGTATTTCGGGCGGTGGAATGCCGCAAGCCGTTTTTGATTGCGGCGAATACCGGTTTTTCTGCCTGGATCGACAGCGACGGTCGCATTGTGAAGCAAGGCCCCCGTCGTCAGGCCGACGTGCTGATTGCCCAGCCGCTGCTCGACGGTCGGCACAGCCTTTACCTGGCCTGGGGCGACTGGCCAGCCGGCTTGTGCCTGGCCGCAGTGGGCTGTCTTGCGTTAGTAGGATTGCGGGCGGGGCTAAAGGGTGGCTGAAGGGTGCAACCCTTTGGAGTGCGGCGATTTATCGCCGCTTTGGCTGGCGGCGGAGCCGCTTTCTTTCGATGCGTGTCCGCCCAGCAAGAATCGGCGCGAGAAAAGAAAGGTCGCTCCGCGGCCGACGAAAGCGGCGATAAATCGCCGCACTCCAAAGGCTCACTTGCGGAAATTTGCTTGTTTTACGTTGACTCTTGAAATTCAGGGAGGATACACTGAATTGACTGGTCGGCAATTATAAACCTCGCCGTACTCACGGTTTGGTAGGAGCGGTTTGAGATGACGCTGTTCGGAAAAAGCCTGGTCGTCGCGATCCTGACGATGAGCTTGTTGTTCCTTGGCTTCTCGGTGGCGGTCTGGGCGACCCACGTCAACTGGCAGATCATGGTGCTTCGTAAGCGCGAAGAGGCCAAGCCCGGTCAGCCGGCCGGCTTGAAGTATCAATTGGAAGACGCGCGAAAGATCGTCACCGAAGAAAAAGCGCAATTCGACAAACTGCAGCTAGCCATACAGACCGAAGAGCCGGCCCGCCGCGCTCAATTGGCCAAGCTCGAAACGATGCGTGCCGCCTTGAAGGCCGAGTATGACCAGATGGTGAGCGCACTGGGCGGTTTGAAGGAATCCGAGCGTAACTCGGTCGAGGCGGCCCAGAAAGCCCAGGAGGAGCTCGCTAACAAGCTCCAAGAGATCGACGAATTGCAAAAGCAGACGGAGGACGCGTATGCAGAACGTGACAGCCGCTTTAAAGAATCCATCGCACTCACCGACAAGCTGCACGAGGCAGAAGACGAACTGGCCCGGCTTAAATCGAACGCCAAGATGCTGAAACGACAGATTGAGGTCATGACGGGCCCCAAGGCGGCTGATGCAAATCCGCACGTATTTCGTTGACGCTCGAATTTCAGGGAGGATATACTGAGTTTGACTGATCAGCAATTCTAAACCTTGCCGTATTCACGGTTTGGTAGGAGCGGTTTGAGATGAACCTACTGGGAAGAATCTTCGTCGTCCTGATTCTGGTGATGAGCCTGCTGTTTCTCGGGTTCTCGGTGGCGGTCTACGCCACGCACAAGAGTTGGAAGGACGTGGTACTCCGTCCGCGCGAACAAGCCAAGCCCGGCAAACCCGCCGGCTTGAAATTCCAGTTGGAAGACGAAAAGGCCAAGGTCAAGGCGCTGCAAGACCAGCTTGCCAAATTCAAAGAAGCCGAACAGACCGAAGACCAGTCGCGCCGCGCGCAGCTCGGCAAGCTTGAAACCGATAAGTCGGTGGTGCAAAAGGAAAGAGATCAACTGTTGCTCGAGTTGGCCGGCTTGAAGGAGGGCGAACGCCGGGCGGTGGAGGCGGCACAGGTTGCCCAGGAGTTGGTCGACAACAAGCTCAAAGAAATCGACCAGTTGCGCAGCGACCTCGCCCAGGCTTTCGAAGATCGTGACAGCCGCTTCAAAGAAGCGGTGGCCCTCACTGATAAGCTGCACGCGGCCGAAGGCGAACTGGTCACGCTCAAGTCGAACGCCCAAGTGCTGACGCGCCAGGTTGCGCTTTACCGCAGCTCCGCTGAAAAGCTGGGAGTTGACATCAACGCGCCCACCGACAACATTCCGCCCAAGCTCGACGGCATCGTGCTGGCCGCTCGGGCTAACGGATTGGTCGAAATCTCACTTGGTTCCGACGACGGTCTCCGCAAGGGGCATCAAGCCTATATTTATCGTCAACAAAAAGGCCAGAGCAAGCCGGTGGCCAAGATCGAAGTGGTCGAGGTCACGCCCGACAAATCGGTCGGCAAGGTGATTCCCGAATTCCGCCTGGCACCCATTGAGAGGAACGATCGTGTCGCCACCCGACTTAACTGACATCAACCGCGGCGTTGTCGTACAGAAGCCAAAGGCCGACGTTTACACCTGGCTGTTGCTGGTGGCCTTGCTGGCGATCATCATGGCGGTGATCTGCCTGTGGATTGAATTCGGCGTGCGCTACGGCGCCGACATCAACGCCACCGGCGCCACGGCGCCGACGGCAGCGATCGAGAATCATGGAGGATGGGAGAGGCTCGCCTGAACGAGCGCCGACCCATCTTGGCAATGACGAATGACGAATGACGAAAGAAGCACGAATGTCGAAATCCGAATCCCGAATACCTGCATTCGTCATTCGGTTTTCGTCGTTCTTTGGTCATTCGACATTCGTCATTCGTCATTAAGACATGGGCTAGCACTCGCAAAGCGATTGTCCCGCCCCAGGATCCGAAGACAATACAACTGCAAGTGTGAGCAAGGATGCTCCAGCGACTTCAAGACTTCTTAGGCTCCGACCTGGCCGTCGATCTCGGTACGGTCAACACCCTCGTCGCCGTCGCCGGCGAGGGAGTGGTTGTCAATGAGCCGACCGTCGTCGCCGTGACTCAAGCGGGCGGACAAGATCTCTCCGGCGGCTGCGCCATCGGGCATCTTGCCAGGCAGATGCTCGGCCGCACGCCCGAATCCATCTCGGTCGTGCGTCCCATGCGGGAGGGCGTGATTACCGATTTTGAGCTTTGCGAGACGATGCTGCGGTACTTCCTGCGCAAGGCACAGCGGCGGCGTTGGTCGTTGCGTCCTCGGGTGCTGGTGGCGGTGCCCGGCTCGATTACGCCGGTCGAAAAACGTGCGGTCTATAACAGCTTTTATCGCGCCGGGGCGGGGCGCGTGCTATTGATCGGCGAGGCCAAAGCGGCGGCCCTCGGCGCCGGCCTGCCCATCGCCGAGGCGACGGCCAGCATGGTCTGCGACATTGGTGGCGGCACGACCGAAGTGGCCGTGCTGAGCATGACCGACGTGATTGCCTCGGCGAGCGTCCGCGTCGGCTGCGATGCCCTGGACGCCGCCGTGGTCGACAATCTCCGCCGCCGCCACAATCTGCGCGTGGGTCTGCCGATGGCGGAGTGGCTGCGGATGGAAATTGGCAGCGCCTCGCCGCTGGACGAAGAGCTTTCCGAAGAAGTGCGGGGCATCGACGCGGTCACGCGGCTGCCGCGGCGCGCGACGATCACCAGCCAAGAGCTGCGCGACGCCTTGGCATCGCCGCTGGAACAAATCGTGACGAGCATCAAATCGGTGCTCGACCAGGTTTCGCCCGACCTGGCCGCCGACCTGGTCGATCAAGGGATGACGCTTTGCGGCGGTGGCGCCCTGACGCGCGGGCTCGATCGCTATCTCTGCCAGCGCACTGGCATGCCGGTGCGCGTGGCCTTCGAGCCGTTGCTGACCGTCGCCCGCGGCACGCAGCTTTGCCTGGAGAACCTGGCCCAAT
>DASSFG010000319.1:0-9804 GCA_035694685.1 Pirellulales bacterium | reverse complement strand
GCAACCTCGCGTAACGCTTCGGCTAGCGGCTGGTCTTCCGGCATCCGGCAGAGCGTAGCCAGCGGCAACAGTCCCACGCTGCCGCGCAGGAACGGCCCGACTGGTTCCTGCCACATCCGAACTATATCATACTCGAATTCTACTCGCCTGCCGCCACAGGTATAAGCCAGCTTTCCGGTCAGGCGGTCGCCATCGGCTTTCTGACGCAGCAGGATGAGCACCGATCGCACTGGAACCTGGAAGCGGAGGTGAAAGGCGGCGTTATAAAGGTGCAACCGCGCCGGCACGCTCGGATCTGGGCCCGACTGAAAGTTCAGATCGACAACTTCCTGCAACGGAGATCCGAAACCGAATGCCACGTCGGTGGCCGCTGAAATCGTCGAAAGATCGACATTCAGCGCTTGCGCCGGCGCGGTGCGCGGCAAGTCGAACGCCGCTACGCAATCTTCCGGACGAAGCGAAAGGATCTCCTTCAGCGTGGCATCAAACGGATAAGACATGCCGGCACCAGGGGTTGAACTCGGCTATCAGTAGGCGGCGCTGGCCGCGCGCCAACAAGACGCGCAACCGGAGGTTTTGGTGTCCGGCGGCCCCATCGCTTTCAGGGATAGGTGTCTTGTTTGGCCCGTAGCGTCGACCTCGGCGGCGGCCGACGCCATTCAGTCGTTCACAGGCCGCGGCGCGTAGAGCTGAACGCGTTTGCCCAGCCGATCGCGCAGGTGCTTCGGGAACGCTGATCGGCGCTAATCTTCGCGAATGGGCGGTTGACTGATAAGATGAACCGTCGCCTGAAGCCACGCAGTTTGCCAAAACCGAACCCGTCCCGCGTTGCCCGCAAAGATAACCCCACTCGCCGCGGGTGCTTAATGGCGGTCTAAAGGTGTTACGCAAACAAGCTTGGACGAACAAGGTAGGCGGCAGAGGGCGTTCGATGCCAGAACAACATTGCCCCATCTGCGCAAAAGCGGTTAGCTCAAACCCACTATACCCGCGATACGTTTGCGGGGATTGTTATGCTGCGGTGACTTCTGCGGACGGGCGACCGTTGGAGTTCAGCAACGTCGATTACGCTGGCGGGTTCGCGGCCCGTTATGCGGACACGGGCGAGGACTATCCGAGCCACGAGTGTTTCATTGGCGGTGTTCGGTGTCGTGCCGACGAGGCCCGATTCGGCGGCATAGTCATCGAGGCGGTAGCTGAGAGGAATGCTATCCAGAGGCTCCTCGAGGCAGCGAAAACCGAGTACGCTGAACTGGGTGCGTGGCCGGCGTTCAAGAGCGGCGAATGGCTCTGGCGCCTGATTCAGCGTTCGTACAGGAACTATTGGGAACGAGCGACCGTCGAGTACTTCACGGAGAAGTACGGCACAACAGATCAAGACAAGATCGCAGGGAAACTGATCGAAGTCGCCGCCAAGAATGCCGCGATTCTCGGAGGGTTGACCGGCGCTGCGGTTTCGATCGATGAAATGGCCGCGATTCTTACTGCGGCGGGAGGTGGCGTCGGGCTCCCCGCGAATCTTGCGATCGGGGGGACTGCGATCTCCGCTGAGGCGATCCTTCTTCTTCGCTTTCAAATCCAGTTGGTCGCGAACCTTGGAAAGCTCTATGGCGTGCCCCTTGATCCGGACGACCCGGAGGACATCCTTGTAATCCTAGCGTTCGCGCTTGGCGGAGGTGCGGCAGGGGCGGCCGGAAAGGCCGGAGCTAAGGTTGGTGGCAAGATTGGTGGGCGTGCGGCCAAGGCCGTCTTCTCAAAGGACCTTCTGGCACTGCTCAAAAAGCTTGCAGCCAAGATTGGTGTCAAAGATCCTCCAGAGGACGATCGTGAAGTACGTGATCCCAATCGTGTCAATCGGTATCGGAACGGGATGGAATTACGCCGCGACGAGGGCTGTCGGCAGGATCGCCGTCAAGCACTTCAAACAGAGACGAGCAGATCTCAATGGATGAGCCCGAGACCAAATGATAGGGCGATGAAACGGTATCAGGCAAAGTCAGACAGCGATCTTGGAATCGGCGCGGGTCAAATCCTATTAATAGGGAAGGGGAAATCAGGTCGGTTACCGCGCGCGGAGCCGAGCGGAGAGCGATTATGACGATTCGTGGACATGTTCGTCACGGCCAAGTCGTGCTTGACCACCCGGCCGCGTTGCCCGATGGCGCCGAGGTGCAGGTTAGCTCGGTGCCCTGCAACGCAAGAACAACCGCCTACGGTAGCCTGACATCTGCTGACGGCGAGGCATCGGACGGCGTTCGGCGGCGATTTCATCAACTCGCGGGCGAATGGAAGCAAGCGACGCTTCTGACTTCCTCAGGCACGGAGATGCTGCTCCATCCGGCTTATCAGCAGATCATTGGGATGGGGCCAGAGGCGGTCCCTCTGCTCGTGGCGGAGTTGCGGCGCGATCCGGACCATTGGTTTTGGGCCTTGAAGGCGATCACGGGTGAAGACCCCGTCGCCGAAGGCGACCGCGGCAACCTGGCACGAATGACCGACGCATGGTTGAAGTGGGCGGAGCAACGTGGATATTGACGCAATTCTTGCGAGCCACTTTCCTTCACTCATCCACGAGGGATTCGCGCAAGGGTAGCCAAGAGCGCGGCCTTGGGCGCGGCTCAACGATGAGTTTCCCGCCGCACATTCGGCGTGCCCGAGACGCGCCGGTTGGCGATCGCCGCAGACAAACCGTCGGCCACGCTTCCTGACCGGTTCCTGCGATGCAAACTGCGAAATGCCTCGGCGCTACCCACCTGGCGAATTGATTCGAGCATGGTATTGCGCGATGCCGGTTTGGATCTCTGTTCGAGCCGGTTCCGCGCAACATTCATCGAGGATTCTTGCCGCGCGGTCGGTCCGGGCGATCGCCTCAACCATGAAATTCTCCGACTCGTAGGCCGCCTCTTCCAAGTCGTAGTCGGCTTTCTTACGCCGTTCATGCAAATGGCAAAGCAAGCTTCCAAGCGTCCTGGCATGGTCGTTGCCTGCGTTCAGCAATCGCACTTGGACAAATCTGTGACCATTCTCCGTCCTCGGCACTGGATAGCCCAGCTCTTCTATAAGCAGCCTTGCCTCGTGGAAGGTTCCGTAGTAGGCACGGCTGACGATCGAGCGGACGCCCGCCGGATCGCCGCGAAATAGCACCGCCATCCTGCGCGCCAACTCGATGAACTTGATCGGCCGCATGGCGTGTTTATTATCCGAGCATAAGTCGTAGTCGATCTTGAGATTGCGGCGCCACAATGCCTGCGCGAGCATGCCACTCAAGCTCGCGGTCGATTTCTTCTTCGACGCTCAACGACCTCGACTGTTGGCGGACGTGAAAGACGAGGCTAGGCCGCTCAGGGAATTCCGGATCGACGCTCACTTCAATTCGCAGTTCGCCCGGAACTAGTTCATTGGTCATGCGAACGATCGCATCAATCGTGCTAGGTGGGATGTCGCCGTCTCTCGCAATGGCAACGATTCCCGGAACGACATTGGCGTCCGAAAGAAGGTCATTCGCAACTGTGTTCTCGATCATTGGTTGCAGCCTCCGAAGCGTAGTGGCCCAGCGTATGCCTTTGGATTATCGCTCGCAACGTTGATTCAATTCTACAACCTTGCGGGGGCATGTGGAGGGGCCGGGGCCCTTTTCGTATAGGCACTTTCTCCGCCTGGGGCGGCACCATTTTTTGGAACCGGTTGGCGAGCTTTTCCTGATCATGGCTTGCCGGCAGGACAGCCTCGTCGCCTTTCGCCTTGCGGCGCTTGTGTGGTTCAGGGTTATCGCTCTGAGGAAACCCCTCTTGCGTTTGTGCCGTGAAGGTATTCTGGTCAGACGTATCGCGCCCTCGCCTCTCGACGGCCTGCCACACCTACCTGGCTTCGACAAGGAATTGAAGTTGCTGCACACGGCATGGCTCATCGTATCGCTGCAGGGGTTCAGGCAGGACTTCGTTTACGCGCCGTGGGACACGTTCCAGGCGGCCAAGTGTCGGGCCTTAAGATGCAGCGCGAACTAACAATCTTTGCGTGCTTCTGGCGGATGGCCGACGGTCGCTGGGAGCCGAAGCCAATTTACGATCAAATGATCTTCCAGGAAGCGACGTTTGCAACCTCCCTCGATAAAATTGCCGAGTCGCTGCTGATTTATTCCGCGAATGTGCCAGCTCGTGAACGATTGCCGAGCTGGGAGGACTAAAGGTATCTTGGCAGGTTCCATTTCTCGCGCCTCATCGGTCGGAGGTAACATAAGCAGCCACAGTCTTGCATTTCGATGGGAAGTCATTGCACAGGGCGGCGAAGGTCCGGGCGTGCGTAGCCGGCATTGCTTCGCCCACGATCGTGAAATCGCGACGACGGTTCTCGTCGGTGGAATCATCTGGCAGCACGGTGGCACAGTGCACTCTGATACCTGGGAGTTGCAAAACGGCGACTGGCAATGGATCGACTGTTCATCAACGCCCGTCGCTCGGCACCGCGGGGCGATGGTCTATGATGCACTGCGTGGTTTCTGCGTCCTTTTCGGCGGACAGGGCTCCCGCGGCGAGATGCTCGGCGATACGTGGCTTTACTCCAATCGCCGGTGGCGACGATGGCGAGGTGGCTGGTTCGCCTCTGGGCCAAGACCGCGCTGCGGCCATTCGCTCGCGTTCGATGAAGACGCGGGCGTCACGGTACTGTTCGGAGGTATTGCCGAAGGCGATATTTCGGTTGCTGACACATGGCTCTTTGACGGCAGGAGGTGGCACAGCGTGTCAGGTGCCTCCCCGCCCGCCCGGCGCTATGCGGCGTTCGCCTACGATCCGGTTCTCAAAGGCGCTGTGCTTCATGGGGGCTCGGAAGACGACCACGGCCAAAGGCAGTTTGGCGATACGTGGCTGTTCCGCGCCGGTACTTGGTCGCTCTTGCCCAATGGCTTCGATACGGATTGCCGCGATGACCACGGGATGGCCTGTCACCACGCAGCGTCGAAGCTGGTCATGCTTGACGGCCTTGGCGGTCATCGCGGCGTACTTGTTCGCGGGCCGAATGCTTGGCAACCGGCAACGGTGACACCCCTGCACCCGCGCCACCAATGCGCACCGCTTGTTTGGGACTCGGCGCTGAATGGCCTGGTGCTGCACGGAGGCGAAGCACGCCACGGTGGCCCCCAAATGGACGCCACGCTGGTGCTGCGAGTCGAGTAGCGGCTAGGTATACTGCACGCAGGTAGGACGTGTGTTTTGTTAGCCGCTTTCACTCTGGCACCGATTTCATTCACCTATGGACCGAAAGTCTTGCCATCCGACCTTCACCAGCGTTTGGAAAGAGACGCTCGTGAATTACTTTCAGCCGTTTATGGCCTTCCTCTTCCCCGACATCCTGCGGGACACCGCGCCGACGCGCGGCTTTGAACGGCTCGACGAAAAGCTGCTAGATATCGCCGCGGGGCGCGGCCTGGAAGTGCTGCGCCGGCTCCGGTTCAATCAGAGTTGCTGAGGTATTGACCCCGCGTGCGTTTCCAGCCTTCGTCACTGAACCAGCCTGGTTTTGGAACCCCTTCTCCGAACTCGTCGATCGCCCCCGACAGCGCCTCCTGTTCAGCCCGTCGTTTTCTCTGCTGCATACGGTATTTGACGTATGCGATCTCGTGGATCGTTCCCGCTTTCGTTTCGCATCGGCAGACTGCAACAAAGTGACGCTGCCCTTCGGTTTTCGGAAGGCGCTCGCCGAGATCTAATGAGCGATAGAAGTCGAGATGCCGTGAGACGAGCTCCGCCTCCTCTGGCGTGAACTGCCACCTCCCATTTTCTTCTTCGGACATAGATTAGCCCCACACCGCCGTGCAGGAACGGACCGACGGCTTCCTGCCACATGCGAACTATATCATACTCGAATTCTACTCGCTGGCCGCCCGCCGGCAAGAAATGCACTCGGACGTTTTGGTGTTCCGAATCCTGGGGGGACAGCCGAACCATTGGCAAGTAGATCCGCAATCGGTAATGCGGCACTCGCGTTCGAAGGCGTCGATCTGGTAGGTTAGAGGCTGGCCTTTCGGCGTGCGGGCAAATGCGACGGCAAACAGACAGAGAACATGCTTCGGATTACAGGCGGCAAGGTTTATGACCCGGCAAATGGCCTCGATGGCGTCGTGCGCGAGATTTGCATACGCGACGGCGCGATCACCGACGCCATCGAAGGCGGACGGACGATCGACGCCACTGGTATGATCATTTTTCCGGGCGGCGTCGACGTACACACTCACGTCGCTGGCGGAGCGATCAACTTTGCCCGGGCCATGACGCCCGAAGACCACCGCCGCACAACTGCCTTTATCCGCACGCAAACCACGCGGGCCGGATTGGGCGGCATGACGCCCACCACCTTCGCCACCGGCTATCTCTACGCCGGCATGGGATGGACCACGGTCAACGAAGCCGCCGTGCCCATTCTTTCGGCCAAGCACACGCACGAAGAGCTGAGCGACATTCCCATCGTCGATAAGAGCTGCTGTGTGCTGATGGCCAACAACGAGATCGTGCTCGATCTGCTCGAAGCCGGCGAGATCGAACGCGCACGTCACGTCGTGGCCTGGCAGATTTGGGCCTCGAAGGCTTACGGGGTGAAGGCCGTCAATCCCGGCGGCGTGGCAGCCTGGAAATGGGGCAAAGACGCCAAGCAGATGGACGAAGTGGTCGAAGGCTACAAAAAGCTCACGCCCGGCGACATCGTAGCGGGGTTGGCTCAAATCGTCGATGAGCTAGGATTGCCGCATCCGCTGCACTTGCACTGCAACAACCTTGGCGCTCCCGGCAACATCACGACCACGCTGGAGACGATGCAGCGGCTTGAAGGCCGGCGCGCGCACATGGCCCATTTGCAATATCACGCCTACGGCGGCGACGACTGGGGAACCATGTGTTCCGAAACCGCCACTTTAGCCGACTATTTTAATAGCCATCCGAACTTCACCGCCGACGCTGGCGCGGTGCTGTTCGGCGACACCGTCACGATCACCGCCGACGGGCCGTGGCAGCATCTGCTCTATAAGCTCACCGGCCGGAAATGGGGCAATCTCGACGTCGAAAACGAAACCGGCTGCGGTATCGTGCCCTACACTTACCGGCCCAGCAGCCTCGTCAATGCCGTGCAGTGGGCCGCCGGGCTGGAACTGCTCTTGCTGATCGACGATCCTTGGCGGATTTATCTCACGACTGATCATCCCAATGGAGCCTGCTTTTGGCGATATCCTGAGATTATCCAGCTTTTGATGTCGGCCGATTTTCGCCGCGAATGCCTCTCGCAGCTTTCCGACCGGGCGAAGCAGCGCATTCGCCTACCTGAGCTCGACCGTGAATACACGCTGTTCGATATCGCCACGATCACTTCGGCGGGGCCCGCCCGAGCGCTGGGCCTGCCGCAAAAGGGCCATCTCGGCGTGGGCGCCGATGCCGACCTGGTGATTTACGACGAAGACAGCGACATCGTGCGGATGTTTGGTCATCCGCGCTACGTGATCAAAGGCGGCGAGATCGTCGTCGAAGACGGCGACATCCGCACGACGCCGCAGGGCCGCGAATTTTTGGTGAAACCGGCCTTCGACGAGTCCATTACGGAATACTTGCAGCCATTGTTTGAAGATTATTACACGATGGCTTTTGAAAACTACCCAGTCGAGATCAAGCGCGTGGAACACGCCGACGTGCGGGACTGCATCAAAGTAGGTTAGGCGTGCTCGACTTTGGACTTTGGACGGTTCGTAAGTCCAAAGTCCCTAGTCCAAAGTCCAAAGTCTTTGAACGCGGCGTCGGAAAGATTGAAACACCATGCTGACCCTGACCCTGAAAGACCAGCCGCACGTTCCTCTGGAGGCTGAGGTCATCTCGCCCGATGTGCTGGCGAAATTGTCGCTCGACGAAATCGCCGCGAGCACACTCTACTTGGGCAAACGCCGACTGCGGCTGGACGACTTCTTTAAGATCGAGGGAGAACCGGGCGATACGATCGAATTGCACGGCGACCTCCACCAGGTGAAATGGATCGGCCGTGGGATGACTTTCGGGCGCATCGTGGTACACGGCAACGTCGGCATGCACCTGGGCGCGCATATCAAGGGCGGCGCGGTTGAGGTCGAGGGTGATGCGGGCGATTGGATTGGAGCCGAGATGACAGGCGGATTCATTCGTGTGGGGGGCAATGCCGGCGGACAGGTCGGGGCCGCGTATCGCGGCAGCCTGGCGGGCATGCGCGGCGGGGCGATTGTCATTGGCGGCGGGGCGGGCCTCGAAGTGGGCATGCGAATGCGGCGCGGAACGATTGTCATCGGCGGGCCGTGCAAGGATTTTGCCGGCTTGCAAATGAAAGGCGGCACAATTGTGTTAGCGCAAGGCGCCGAGATCCGCACCGGCGCCTGGATGATGCGCGGCACGATCATCTCTCTCGCGCCGCTCAAGCTGCTGCCGACGTTCGCCTTCGATTGCTCGCACAACCCGGTGTTTTTGAGTGTTTATGCCCAGCGGCTACGCGAGTGGGGCGTTGCCCTGCCTTACCAGCCGCGCGACGGCCGCTACGACTCCTATTCCGGCGACGCCTCCGTGCCCGGCAAAGGCGAGATCCTTATTTGGCGGGCAAACTAAGGGCGTTCCGGGACGCCGTAGCCTAGCGCTGTCTGTGTAGCAGAATTCATCCTCCAAACTTTACGTTGGGTTGGGTATGAAGTCGCCGCCACGGCATTCCTTCAAGTAGCGCAGGGCGCGTACTTGCCCGGTCATTTCGAACTCGCCCCGATAGACAGGGTCGTGCCAACCCTCGATGTCGATCGAGCCGCGAAAGCCGGCCAACCGCAAAATCGTGATCACGTCCGACCAGTTCGTATCGCCAAAGCCGGGCGTACGGTGGTAGACGAACTGCTTGCCGCCGCGTATGCCGTTCGTGCGCACGACGTCCCACAGGACCGTAGCGTCTTTCCCGTGCAGGTGAAACACCTTGTGCGCCCAGTTTCGTAACTGCGGCAGCGGGTCGATCAGGCTCACCATCTGGTGGCAGGGTTCCCATTCCAGCCCCAACGCCGGGCTGGGCACGGCCTCGAACATCATTTCCCAAGCGGCTGGGGCATGGGCGATGTTCCAGTCGCCCGTCTCCCAGGTCCCACGCATGTCGCAGTTCTCGAAGGCGATGCGCACGCCGCGGTCTTCCGCGCGTTTGGCCAAGGGCGTGAAGACCTCGCGAAACTTCGGCATCGAATCGGGCACCGGCCGATCGACGATTCGCCCGGCGAAGCCGCAAACCAGCCGGCAACCGAACGACTCGGCCGCGTCCACGAGCGCGGCAAAACCTTCCGCCACGCGCGCATCGACCAGCGGATTGCCATAAATGCCGACCGAGCTAATGATCGCGCCGGCACCCTGTTGATCGAGCAGGCGGCGAACGTCGGACGCCAGCCGCTTCAGGTCGATTCCCTCCAGCACGCTCGGGAAGGTAAGCTGAAAGCTCTCGAAGCCGTAGGGTAGAATCTGGCGGATGTAGTTAAGCGGATCGCGATCGGCTTTCACCAACGTGCCGATGCGGATGTCGTCGTGGGGCATGGCAACAAGACCTCCTTGTAGTGCTAAGACCCTTAAGATAGCCTCGAAACATGAAATTCGCCATCTGCTCGATATCGAGCGGCGAGGCAAGCGAGCACGCCTCGTCGTCGCGAAGGTAACAGTTTAGTTCCCCGACCGTGGTTTTCGGGGCGGTGACCAGCCGGGAGCGGGCCGGCTCGGGGGGCTGCCGTCGGAGAATTGGTCTTGGGGAATACCCGGCAGGCGGGCTACGTTAGCGGCGTCCAAGGAATGGATG
>DASSFG010000318.1:0-28063 GCA_035694685.1 Pirellulales bacterium | reverse complement strand
GAAAGGGGAAAGTGGAAAGGGGAAAGTGGAAAGGGGAAAGTGGAAAGGGGAAAGTGGAAAGGGGAAAGTGGAAAGGGGAAAGTGGAAAGGGGAAGGGGAAAGGGGAAAGTGAAGAGGATTGAGGGTTGAGGGGGATCGCGGAGGGAGAAAGCAATGAGAGGTGAGCAACGAGCAATGAGGGCCGCCGAGTGCCAGCTTGTGACGTCGTGCGCCGCCGTTATAGTCGTTTTGGCGTCGATGGTCGTGGCGGATGAGCCGGTGCCGGTTGAGAAGCAAGCCTTGGCCGAGCGGGCCGCGGCCGAGTTCAAGCTGGCCGACGCGGACGGCGACGGGCAATTGACGCCGGCGGAGTTCGTCGCAAGGCGGCCGGAGGCGAACCGGCAGGATGACCAGCGCCGGTTTCTGGTGTTTGATTTTGACGCCAGCGGAACGCTGAGTGGCGAGGAATTCCGCCAGCTTCTTGCGCCGGTGGACGAGCGCGGCACCATTCGCGATCCGATTGTCGAGGTCGAGCAAGCCGCGCTGGCCAAGTGGGAGGCCGCGTTCAACGCCGCCGACAAGGATGGCGACGGCAGACTGACACCGAACCAGTGGCCGGCGGACCAGATCGCGCGCGAGGTACCCGCACTGGCCGACGTGCCGTTCGACCTGTGGGACCGCAACCAGGACGGGCAGGTAGACCGAGACGAGGGGCGCTGGCTGCTGGAAGTCGCTTATGGTCTGACGCAGCTCGACGGCCGACCGATACGGACGCCAACGGGCCGTGTCTTCAGTTGGTATTATTTCCGCGGCAAGGACAAGAACGGCGACGGAGTGCTCTCGCGCGAGGAGTTCGTGTCGGGACACCACGAGGGGAAGGAGAAAAACGAGGCGATTTTCGCCGAGCTCGACGCCGACCGCGACGGCCAATTGACCGCCGAAGAAACGCACAACCTTCTCTGGCACGATTCGGTGGGTTGGTTTTTAGGTTTCGACCACGACCGCGACGGATACATGAACACCGAGGAGTTTCTCTCTTTCGGTTGGGGCACGGGTCTCGCGAAGCGGACGGTGCCCGCCTTCGATGCCGACCGCGACGGCAAGATCTCGTTTGGCGAATTCCGCGGGACGACATTCGCGAACCAGGCCTCCGATTGGATGCGGATGCGACAGGATGCCGACAACGACGGCCGCCTGTCTTGGCCCGAGTTTTACCTCGAACAGCCTCCGCTTTTGATCGCACAGAGCCGCTGGTTTTTCGACCATTTTGATTTGGACAGCGATGGGTTCTTGTCGCTCGAAGAGTTTGAGTTCAACGTCGATCCCGCCAAGGCGCCGCCGGAAATTGCGATTCGCCTGGTCGACGCCGACCGCGACGGTTTTGTCTCTCGCGATGAATGCCTGGCGACGGCGCCGGAGGCCGAACGCATCGAGCGCATGCGACGGTTCCTCGTGTTCGATTTCGACGGCGATGGAAAACTAAGCGGGGACGAATACCGGGCCATGATGGCGCCACCCGACGAGCGCGGCGCGGTTCCCGATCCGATGTTCGAGGCGGAGCAAGCGGCGCTCGAAAAATGGGAAGCTCTGTTCTCGTCCGCCGACCAGAGCGGCGCCGGCGGCTTGACGCGCCGCCATTGGCCGGCCAGGCAAATTGCCGGGGAACTGCCCGTACTGGCCGACATCGGGTTTGACCTTTGGGACCGCGATGGAAACGGAGAGGTCGATCGGCAGGAAGGCCGCTGGCTGCTGGAGGTGGCCTATGGCTTGTCGCAGCTCGATGGCCGGCCGATCCGCACGCGTTCCGGGCGTGTGTTCAGTTGGTACTATTTCCGCGGCTTGGACAGGAACGCCGACGGAGCGCTTTCGCGCGAGGAATTTGTTTCGGGGCACCACCAAGGAAAGGAAAAGAACAGCGCCCTTTTTGTCGAGCTCGACGCCGACCGCGACGGCCGGCTGACCGCCGAAGAGACGTTCTCGCTGCTCTGGCAGGACATGGTTGGTTGGTTTCTTGGCTTCGATCGCGACCGCGACGGCTATCTGACCCACGACGAGTTTCTGAACATGGGGTGGGCGACAAGCCTGGCGCGGCGGAGCGTGCGCGCCTTTGACGATGATGGCGACGGCAAAATCTCGTTCCGCGAGTTCCGCGGAACGACGTTCGCCAATGAGTCGTCGGACTGGATGCGGCTGCGCCGCGATGCCGACAACGACGGTCGGTTGTCGTGGCAGGAGTTCTACCTCGAGAAACCGCCGCTGTTGATCGCGCAAAGCCGCTGGTTCTTCGACCGCTTTGATTTGGACCACGACGGTTTCCTCTCCTATGCCGAATTGGAGTTCGAGGTCGACGTGGCCAAGTCTCCGCCGGAGATCGTCTTTCAAAGCAAAGATCTCGACGGCGACGGAAAGCTCGTTCTCGCGGAAATGTTCACGGAAACGAAACCCACGGAGGGGAACACCGAGCTGCTCGACCGCTACGAAATGCGGCTGGCCGCGGCGGAAAACCGCTTTCTTTCAGACGATCAGGACGGCAACGGCTACCTGGACATCGACGAGCTGGTTCAATCGCAACAAAGCGCCATGGAGGCCGCCAGCCGGCATTCGAAAGTCTTGTCGAACCGCAAGACGATGCTGGAAGGGAATTATTGGGTGCGCAAGGGTGTGTTGGTCGTCAACGAGATCGCGTTTTTGGCCATCGTGTGGATGGTAGTCAGGAGAGCGGGGAAGAGTAAGAGGGGTTTGGGGTTAGTGGAAAGGGGAAAGTGGAAAGGGGAAAGTGGAGAATAAGGAGCGGTTCAAGTTTCGATTGCGTGATGTGACGGCGGCGCTGGTGGTTTGCGGCCTGATGGCGGCGCTGCTGGCGCCGGCGGTGGCGAAGTCGCGAGAGGCGGCGCGGCGGCGGCAATGCGCCGAGAACCTGCGCGCGATTGGCGTGGCGCTGCGGCAGTACCACGATGTTCACGGCACGCTGCCGCCGGCCGCGGTGTGGCAGCCGGGCACGCTCAACACGCTGCTGCTTTATGAAGTGAAGCGGTTCGACCGCACCGTACACCAGAACTGGGCGCAACTGCTGCTACCTTATCTGGGCAGAACCGACCTGACGGCGCAGTTCGATCCCCGGCAGCCGGTGATGGCGGCGGCGAATAGGGCGGCGCGGGAAACGCAGGTGGCCGAATTCACTTGTCCCAGTGACAACTTCAATGGCCCGCACAATTTGTATGGGTTTCAACCGTGGGACGATCGGCCGCCGCTGGCCGAGTTCGCCCGCGGTAATTATGCCATCAACGGCGGCAGCCATAGCATCAAGTATTTGTCCGAGAGCACAACCCAGTCTCGCGGCGAGAGCATGCAATTGGCGCTCGACCGCGAGCGGAGGGCGTTTGAAGCGATCGGTACCGGCGTGGCCGGCATCAACCACGGCTTTCGCCTGTCGGATTTCGCCAACGGACAATCGACGCTCGTGGCCGTCGACGAAGTGCGGGCGGGCGTGCATTCGCTCGACATGCGCGGTGTGTGGGCACTGGGGCACATCGGCAGCAGCATCACCTGGGCGCATGGCGTTGTAGGCGATGCCTGCGGGCCAAACAACCAATGGGAACGTTCCGACGACATTTTTGACTGTGGGCGGCTGCACAAAGCCGTGGGCAGCCAACAACTCGAGCAATGGGGCATGCCTTGCGCTTGGTACATCGACCATAGCCAGGAAGCGACGGCGCGAAGCCAACATCCGGGCGGGGTCCACGTGCTGTTTGTGGACGGCGCCGCCAGGTTTGTGGGCGACGACGTCGATCGCGGGCTGTGGCACGTCATGCACTCGCGAGAGACGCCGGCGGAAGTGTTGGAGGGGTCCGGGACGGACGCGGAGCTGGTGAGCGAGGCGGTGCGCCCTCACCCCAACCTTCTCGCGGAGGGAGAGGGAGAACCACCGGCACACTTACGTGTGCCGCTCGCCAAGAGAAAGACACCACCGGCACACGTGGGTGTTCCGCTGGCGAAGAATCAGACGTCGCCGGAACCCTTCAGCGAGCCGGCTGCCGGCGAGAGATTCACGAATTCGCTGGGAATGCAATTTGTCGGAATTCCCGCCGGCACGTTCACGATGGGCGTGCCCGACGTGGGCAACGACGCTCCCGCCCCGCCGGAATGTCCGCCCCACGAAGTCAAGCTCAGCCGGGCCTTTTGGCTGGGCGTGCGCGAGGTCACGCAAGGGCAGTACCAAGCGGTGATGGGGAGTAATCCAAGTGAGCACGCGGCGGGGGCAGACGGCGACGAGCCGAGGGACGATTTTCCGGTGGAAAACGTCACCTGGTACGATGCCCACGAATTCTGCCGCCGGCTCGGCGACCTGCCCGACGAACAGGCTGGGCGCCGTCATTACCGGCTGCCGACCGAGGCGGAGTGGGAATACGCCTGCCGATCGGGTAAGAGCGAGCCGTACCGCTGGAATGCGCGCCGCCCGCCCGGCGACAAGTCAGGAGATGCCGCGGGCATCGAGCCCCCTTTGCCGCTAGCACCAGTCGGCAGTTTCCCGCCGAATGCGTTTGGCCTGTTCGACATGCGCGGCAACGTCTGGGAGTGGTGCGCCGACTGGTTCGACCGCAGCTATTACAGCCGCTCCCCACTGACCGACCCACAAGGCCCCGCCAACGGCTACCTCAAAGTTGTGCGTGGCGGCGACTGGATCTTCGTGGGCGAAGTGTGCCGGATCGATTACCCGATCATGTCACCGTGGCAGCGAAGCCCGTTCGTGGGCTTGCGCGTCGTTTGCGAGGTACAAGATCAATGAGCGAAGACCGGCTCGAACAAGGACCGGAGCCCGAGTTGACGTGGGAAGGAATCCGCGGGTGGGCCGAGTTTTGTTGCTGGACGACGTTAGCGCTTGCGCCGTTTCAGTATTGGGCCAACGGGCCGGCGGTTTCGACGGATCAGTTCGTCGTGAGAACGGCACTGGTCGTCCTTGCCGCCTGTGGGGCGATTGGGCTACGCCTTTTCGCATGGCTGCGTCGAGACTACAACTAGAGTTCGCTGCTACTGCGTGTTTTTAACCGGACGACAACGCGGGAGAGTGAAATGCCACGCCACGTTAGACAACGGCTGAGACGGCACTGGCGAGCAACGGTCCCGTCCATGCCCACCGCCGCGGGAAAACTGTTCGCTCCGGCCTTGTCTTCGCGGCTGCTCGTTATTATCGCGCTTTACGCGTTGGCCGATGTGTCGCCCTCCGCCGTCGCTGAACCAGATCGTCCAGCACCAGGCCAACGTGAAGAAAAACGCGCCCAGCTTCTGCAGCAAATGAAGGAGATCGCGGAAGGCACCGACGTGCGCTATCAAACCGGCGAACATCGGCCGCAGCTTGTCGCATCGCCCGTGTTTCGCTACGACGATCAACCGCGGCGATTTCTTGATGCGACGATGTGGGTGTGGACCGACGCGGGGCGCCCTGTGGCTTTCCAGAAGATCGAAGCCATGGATCGCGACCGGCCCCAATGGGCCACCTTGTTCACTTCGGTGACCGACGAGCCGCTGGCGGTGCAATGGGAGCAAGGCCGCGAGTACCGTTCGACGGCGTCCGGCGTCGATTTTCAACCGTTGCCCGATGCTCCGCCCGTGCCGGCGGCAAAAACCGCTCGCAAGCTGGCAGCCCGAAAACTAATCCGCGACTTCTCGGCGCGAATTCTTACGGGCATTCACCCCGATGTAACGGAGGAGATGCGGCTGCTTCCGGCGCCGATCTTCGAATACCAAGATGCGGAGTCATCGTCATACCAAGGAGGCGTTTTCGGTCTGACGACCAGCGGGACCAACCCAGACGTGCTCATCCTCTTAGAACCCCGCCTGAACGAGGGCGCGTTGGCGTGGCACTTTTCCGTGGCGCGTATGACTACGTGCGGCGTAACGCTAAAATACGTGAATGCGGTCGTCTGGAAAGCCGAATTCTGTCTGCCGCCGGCAACCGTGTTTCCCACCTGGACTGTTTTTTACACGTCGCGCGCCGAACCAACGGCGCAGAAAATCGAACCAATACAGCTCGAGCGGCCGTGACTCTATCCGCTTTTCGCTGGATGATAGCAACGCGCGCCATAAACGACCCGCCCTTCACGGAGGGCCGGATAAATCGGAAAACAGGGAGCGTCGCGATAACGACGCACCTCCTCGGGTGTGACAATGACGATGTCGACCGCCGCCCCCGCGCCGTATAGCTCATTGTAGATCTTCGCCGTGAGACGCCGGCGGTTGAACTTGCCGCCTTTGACAACTAACAAATCGACGTCACTGTTCGGGCCCATCTCGCCCCGCGCCGCCGAACCGAAGAGCACGATCTTTTCCGGGCGAGCGGCGCTAACGACGCGTCGCACGATGTCATCTAAAAGGCGCGCCATCAGCATACGACTGCGCACCGCTGTCTTTTGTTTCATCCTAGCAGCTCCAGTCTGATGGTTGTTCGCCCCCGCGCACCTGGTTGGGCCCTCGCCGCAGGTACGACGGCAACAGCATCAATTCCACCTTCCGCGATTCCATTCCATTATACTCGCCCATCTCGCCCGCAGCCGAATTACAACATCCAGTCGCCCCGCCTGCTTGACGACTAAGACACAATGTCTTACCATGCCGGTCGGTTCGGCGAGCCCTCTACACAGCCACCTGACACATCGCGGTTTTGCGGGGCGAGAGGGAGAACCACGTCGCGCGAAGCCAACGCAACAAGCGCGGACGTCGGTCCAAAGTCTCGGGAACGAGTTTCTCAACAGTCGGAGTGATTCCCATGCGAACTGCCATTGCAATAACGATCTGGTACATCGCGGGAGCCTACACCGTGGCGGTGGGTATAGCCGACGACGAAACGCCACCCTCCAAGGCCGGCCAGCGCGCCGCCAAGCGATTGGAAATCATGCGCGGCGCGATCGACGACTTTCAAATCACGTCGTCGGAGATCGAAGACAAATCGTTGCTGAAATTCTCCGAACGTCCGTCGTTGCGGTACGCCGACCAGAGCCGCGAAGCTGGCGCAGGGCTCAAAGGCGTCATCGATGCCACGCTCTGGCGGCTCGGCACGACCGGTCGCCCCAAGGCCATTGTCACGTTGGAAATCTATCTCGCCGATCAGGGAAATCCGGTGTTGACCTACGAATTCGTATCGCTTACGCCGCAAAAGTTCGACATGAAGCGCGCTCTGGGAGTGGCGCACTGGATGCCGCACAGTACCGACTTGTCCATGAGCGAGCTCAAAGAAGCGCCGGCGCCGGCCAACACTCTCAAGGCGCGGCAGTCGCAAATGCGCGAGCTGGCACGTCGCTTCACTGCCGAAGAAAAACTAGGCTCCGAAAGCATCTCCCTTCGCTTGCTTGCGCAACCGATCGATCGATACGACGACAAGATGGCGGGCATCTTGGACGGGGCCGTTTTCGTCTTTGCCAATGGCACAAATCCGGAGATGGGTTTGCTGCTGGAATGCTCGGAAAAGCAGTGGTCGTTCGGCACCTTCCGACTTGCGTCAGCGGCCCTCTTCGCTCAATTTGACGGAGAGTCGATCGATGTAGCGGCGAAGCCGAAAGGTTATCCGGTCGACGCTCCGTATACGGCCACGCGACACGGCATCTTTTTGCCGGATGACGAGGAAGAATGAAATTATCGCACTCACAGGAACCGCGCGACGGTGAAAGGCGTGACCATTGACTGCCCAATTCTCATGCACTCCAACAAAATCGGCCAATGCTCACGGTTGGCCGCCACCGGCGATCAGCCTTGATTAGTCTCGCCGAAAGGCAAACGTGGTGTATGGCTCGCGCGGGTCCAGTCGATGATCCCAGGGCCCGACCTACTGTTTTCGCTCGCAAGACGTTATTCCCAAAGGCGTCGCGCGGGTCCAGTCGATGATCCCAGGGCCCGACCTTCCACACGACCCAGCCGAGCGGCTCCTTAAGGCCGTATCGGTCGAGGAAAAGCCGTGAATGGAACGATGCACTAAGTCGGCCGGGACCGCTCTCGCGCTTTGGCACGCCCATACAATCGCAGGGCGCCGAAGTCAGCACGCGCTACTTGCCGCCGCGAGCAAACCGTGCGTAGAGGCGTAGCGCGATCGCGCCACAGGTAGCGACGACGACCAGCGCCGTTCTCACGACGAACTGGTCGGTCGAAACCGCCGGGCCGTTGACCCAATAAAGAAACGGCGCGAGCGCCAGCGTCGTCCAGCAGCAGAACTCCCCCCACCCGCGGATCTCTCGCGGTGTCAATTCACGTCCCGATTCCCGATCGAGTGAATCATCGGTCATTTTCGTTCTCCGCTATGCTGACGATTTCGCGGCGGCGGCGAGCTCATGGTGACCGTTGCTGTGGCTGGGGACGGCAAGCGGCATCTTGTGGCACGCGCGAGTGGAAAGCCAGCTTCCATCGTTCAGGAGCGACGCCCACGTGGCAAGGGCCTCTCCTACTTGAATCACGTATTCGTCGGACTGCGAGCGCAGGTGGCTCGACATTTCTTGCACGCAGTCAAGTGCATCGGAACCATCGAGCTCGCACTCATCAACGGTCCGCCAAAGGTGCTCGTGCGCTGCGACCCCCGGCGCCTCTTTCTTGAGGTTGACAAAGGGGTCACTGGCGCGGCAATGCTCGACGTGAGGCTCGCCGATGCTCATCAGCAGCCGCAGATGCCGGCAGATTCTCTGCGCAATGACGCCCGCCCAGATGTCGTCGAAGCGGCCGAAGGGCTGCCCTTCGCCCATCAAGGGAAAGTACATTGCAGGAATCAACTCGCGCCGGAAAGCCAGGTTCATTCCGCACATCGGAAAAAACTGGCGATCATTCACGATGCGTTTGCCCCTCGGCGGGACGAACCCACCCGATGATTTTCCGCTTCCTATCGCGTAAAGTTCGCCGATCGCGTCGAGATCCGGCACATTGCTCCAGAGTCCCATGTGCAGAAAACTTTGCACCGAACCCAGGTTGCGATAGGGGATGCCGCGGGTGCGCATGCCCGGAACCGACTCCTGCCAGGACCGGTGGCACATTGCCTCATGGTATGCTTGGCCCAAGGTCCGTGAAGCGAAGCACTCTGTGGGGAGGCAGTCGTCATCGAGTGTGACAACGAGTTCGTATTCGCCGAACCAAGCCAACAAAAAACCGAAACACCGAATCGCGGAGTCGCGTTTGGAGATGATCCAAGAAGCGTCGCCGAGCAGTTCGCCAATCTCTGCGTGCGAGTAGTGATGCTTGGTCGCCGCGTCGATTGTCCTGCGTGGCGAGTCCTCCACCACGATCAGTTCATCTCCGGGGCCAAGGTACGGCAACCACGCATCGCGCCAGGCGGCAAATCTTTCTTGGCGGCAGGTGGGAACAACGATGGCGGTTCTCATGATCGACGGCTTCGGGAAGGGCTGCTTAGAGGTGCGGAGGTTTCAGCGAAGGGTAGCTCCTCAAGCGGAGGAAGTTGCAGCTCGCGTCGCAACGAGTTCGCCTCGTCGCGGCTGACATGATAGATGAAAATCGAGTAGCCAGCGCGTGCGACGGGCCGCAACCGCAGAAAGTATTCAAAGTAGCGGCGATCGAGCATTTCAAACGAGCCATCGCTCGCAGGCAAGCGCCACATGTACCCATGTGCCCAACTCGTGCTCACGGCATACCAGCCCGGTTCAGGCCCCCGCGCGTGTGGCTGTTTGCCGGCTTCAGGCGCCGCGCCTTTCGGCACATCGTCGAACGCAATGCCGACAGTCGCAGGATTGACCGGCCCGAAATAGGCGACGTGAAAGGGCCTTGCTTCCGGGTGCTCGTCATGCCAGCGCTTCAGATAGAGCAGATCCTGTCCCCAGTCAAAGTTACTGTCCACCAGATGTTCGTCGCCGCGCGACGGACCCCCGGCCAGCTCGTTGAAATAGGAGATGGAATGCGGATAGGCTGCCAGACTGCTGGCGACCGACGCGACAAGGCAGACGCAGAAGACCATGGTGAACGTTTTGCCGAAGCGAAAGCATCCCTCGGCGGCTTGGCCCGAATAGGCAACCAGGAATGGCACGGCGGGCAGTGCGTAGCGCACGTGGTGATGGCAGCCCGACAACGTAGTAACGAAAAGCAGAACGGCCGCCGGCGGCACGAGCAGCAAGGCGTGCTCACCGAGCGGAACGTCGCCACGTCGGATTTTTTGGACCGCCGCGACGATCGTGAGGGCGAGCAGGCCAAGCGCGCCGAGGGGCATTTTCGCGCCCAGCCCGTACAAGTAATAGTACCACCACCCTCCCTCCTGCCAGCGTCCACGCAGGTAACACTGGTGCTGAAATTGAAAGAGTTCGGTGACCTCGCACGCCCCCTTGACGTAGTCCCACGGCAACGGGATGGGCACCGCCAAAACGCATCGCGCAAGGGCGCCACTGAAATTACTCCGTTCAGGTGAGCCAAGGTACGTCGTCACCGTCTGGCTCAAGTACGGGTAGGCGTTGACCGGTTCAAGGCTGCCGACAAAGAGGTACGCGACGTTGGTTCCATAGATTCCAAGAGCGAGTATGAAAACCAGTTGTCCCAGCGAAGGGCGCGCATTGCCTTGGCGGCCCGTCAGAATCCAGACCAGCCAAAGTATCGGCCAAAGTGGATACAGAATGACCCAGACATACTTGGTCACTTCCGCCGCGGCCAAAAACATCCCGGCCGCCAAAGCGCCCGTCATCGTACCGCTCTTGAGCCACCGACGGAACAGATAACAGGCTGCGATGCCAATGCTCGACGCAGCCACGTCGGCCGTCACCAGCGCTCCGTGACCGAGAATCAACGGGCAAAAACACCACAGACACAAGGCGGTGATTCCGGCGCCTGGGCCATAGAGCTCCGCGGCCCAGCGATAACAGATTAGCGCCCCGAGCAGGCTGAAGGCGATGCAAGCCAAGCGGCCAAGCACCGTAAGCCATACAATTCGCTCGCCATTTGCTTCCGCGAAGTCGGTGCCGGCGATGTAGGGATTCTCAGCGTGCGTCCAATCCGTGACAGGCCGGGCTGCCAGCACCGGAAGTGCTGCAACGCTCGCGACCAGCGGGGGGTTCCCGCGGTCGATGTCGAACTGCCCGAATTGCAGGTGCCGCAGCCCGCCGGCAAGGTGCATCGGCTCGTCCCAAGTCGGCGAGTGCACCAAGGCCGACCATCCCAGCAGCCCCGCATGGAGAGCCATGATGACCGGCACGAGCCATGCTCCCCTTTGGCGCGGCGCGATCGCTTGGCGTTTGAAGGCAGCGGCCTCGGTGCTGGACATTTCGATCATTCTTAACCTGTCAATCCGACTCGCAGCCGGCTCACAATGCGCTCGACAATGCGCGAGCATTGGAAATACCTTGGCCAACAGGTGGGCGGCAAGGTCAGACAGCGTCCCAGGAAGGCGCGACTCGGGCCGCCCGCGCCGGAGGCGATAGCGGCGAGCGTGACGTTTACGTCGGCCGAGAACCGCGCGGCCTCGACGTCGGCGGCGCAAAGGGCGATGGCGCCGTCCGTCGCGGGCAAATGGCGGTCCAACACGATTTGAAACATGCGGCGCAGCTCATCAATCCGGTTGGCGCGCCGCGTTGTCAGCGAGGCGGGATGAACGCGATACAGTGCCAATGGAACGTCGTGATACACAGTCGCGCCCAGCGCCGCCAGCTTAAGGCCAAAGTCCCAATCGGCGACGTACCAAAGCGCGTCGTCCATCCATCCCACCACTTCCGCGTGACGCTTTTGAAAGAGCAGTGCTGGTGGAGAGAAAAAATTCTGGATGAGCAGTTTCGGCAGCACCAGATGCGGCGGAAGGGCACGGTCCGCGGGTAGAGGCGCGCGCAGCAGACCAACGCGCCTTCCTCGCTGGTCAATGTAGCGGCACGACGAAGCGTACAGAGTGGCGTTAGGAACATCGTGGGTCGCACGCCGCATTTCCGCCAATCGGCCGGGAAGCCACGCATCGTCGTTGTGCAACCAGCAAAGATATTTGCCCCGTGCCGCCTGCATTCCGATATTCGTCGCTCGCACCCAGTTTGCGATCCGGCCGGCCTCGATAATCGACACGCTTAATCGGTCCGCGTAGGCGCGCGCGATGTCAAGACTTTCGTCATCCGAGCCGTCGTCCACGATGATGAGCTCGATGTCAGAATCGCCTTGTGTCACAACGCTGCCGATCGCGGCGTCAATGTACGCCGCGCCGTTGTAAGTGGGCATGATCACGGAAAGCCAAGGAGCGGACATTAGACGACTCGCTTTGCGAAGACTCCATGCCTGGACGGTTCTTGAGGTGGTTTTTTGCCGGGCCTCCACTCACGCAAGAGCAGTCTCAGGATTCGGCACGCGTCCGACCATGGCGCGAGGTGCGGCGGTCGGCCGCGCCCGTCGGGATCGAGCGTCGTTGGCACTTCAGCGACGACCAGTTGACGCTTCACCGCTTTGACCAGCATCTCGCTGGCGAATTCCATTCCAGCGCACTCCAGGCCCATGGCGTCGAACGCCTGCCGCGAGAACGCGCGCAGCCCACACTGACTATCGCCGATACCGGTGTGAAAGAGCAAGTTTAAGACGAAGGTCAGCACTGGATTGCCGAGATAGCGGTTCTTCCAGGGCATGGCGCCTGGCCGAATGCCGCCGCGGTAGCGGTTGCCCATCACGACGTCCGCGCCCCGCCGCAATTGCTCGACGAACGGATCGATCCGTTCGAAGTCGTAACTGTCGTCAGCGTCACCCATGATAATCCATTGACCGCGGGCATCTTCAACCCCGCGCCGGATCGCGTTGCCGTAGCCTCTCTCGCTGCAATGTACGACCCGCGCGCCCGCTTTCTTCGCCGCCGCCACCGAACCGTCGCTCGATCCGTTGTCTGACACGACCACTTCGCCCGTGATCCCAAGGCGCTCGATTGCGGCGAGCGCTTTGCCCACGCAACGGCCGACGGTGCGTTCTTCATTCAGGCACGGCATCACGACGGAAAGCGATACCGAGCAATCCAACCGCGCCGGCGACGGCGGGCCCGCGGGTGCATCGATTACAACGGTGCTGTCAGCCATGAGAACCTCGCGCTAAGTTTGCCGCACGGTGGGCCCGCGCTCGCCAAGGCGAACTGGTCCCACCCTACGGTTCTGGTTTTGCGAACAAAAACGACTAATACTGTTCATCTCCGATCGGCGATTGTGAGAGCGGCCCGACGACTCGCATCCCCTGCGGCGTGACGAGGCTGGCATACGCGGAACCGTCCACGTCTTGCGACAAAAACCGCAAGTGCCCGTCGACAAACATCACGTTCACGCCGCCCGGATGATACGACGAGGGCCACGGCGCCATGCCTTCCGCCTCGCGCAGAGCGGCGTTGATCGCCTCATAAGACCAGGGGCCGCCGGCATGAGAATTCGCTTTCGCATAGTCGACGCCCGACGAGGTGCAGCTTGCATCTTTGCATATGTATCCGCTGAGCATGAACGCATTGAGTTGCGGCTGCGGCCACGACCAATTCGATTTCGTGGCCGGGTTGTAGCCGGCGCGCACGTTCTCCGCCAGCATCAACGTCTGCGAGGCGCCGTCGGAGACCGACGCGATCGAGTGATGACGTACGGTGCCGCTTCCGAGCGGCCAGTTTTCGATGAAAAACAGCGAGAGCTGATAAAACAAATCGCGGTCGCTGGGACGGCCGTCGGGCGCCGAGGGATTCAGGGAAACAAGGCCGTTGCCGTTCAGATCGATCGGCTGCACGCCCGGCGTTGGGCTAAGCGCCGAGCGAAACACCGCCGGGCAATCGACAGGGATCGTGAAGCCGACGCCCGCGTTCACGACGAAACTCAGGTTGCCCTGCCCGCCTGAGACCGAATCATCCGACGGGCAGGTGAGCACGGCAATCGAGGTCTGTGCCAGCGCCGCGTTCGGCGACGCATTGCAGGTCACGGAAAAGTCCCATTGGCGTTGAATGTCCGTACGTTCCAGCCAGGGCAGGATCTGGACGACCCAGCTATGATAATCGCCGCCCTGGCCAAAATGGCCGATCGCCGGAAAGCGTCCCTTCGCGTCCGTGTCGCCGAGCACGGCGATAGCGATGTTCCGCATGTTGTTGGCGCATTGGGCGCGCCGCGCCGTCGCGCGGGCCTGTTGCACGGCCGGCAGCAACAGCGCCATCAACATGCCGATCGTGGAAATCACGACGAGCAGTTCTACCACCGTAAAACCGTGGCACCGCCGCGCGGGCGTTTCGTTCATGGGCACTGCATGTGGCTGGCGTTGGCTCATACCCTTACCGTTTCTCCAGCACCGTGATTACGGCGTTGTGAAAACGTACATCGAACTCGCGTTCGCTTCCCCAGGAATCAAGCTGGTCGGCAACGGACAGATCGGCCCGGCAGGCCAAATGGGTGAAGTCCGGTGCGGTCAATTTGCTGCGCCATCGGCCCCTGGCCGGCACGCAGGCATTATGGTGGATCACGGCCCGGCCGCCGGTCCGCAGCACGCGCCGCAGTTCGCGAAGATACGAGGCGGTCACGGCGCCCGTAAGATGTACGAAGACGTCGAACGACCAAGCGAAATCGATACTCTCGTCCTCGAGCGGCGACAAATCCGGGCCGTTGCCCAGGCAGTATGCGGTTTTCTCAGTGTCGTCGAGCCGAGACTGGCACAGGGCCAGGCAACGCGGCGCGACGTCGACCAACGCCAGCCGCTCGGCACGTTCGTGCAGGTGGCCCGTCCAGCGCCCCGCGCCTGGTCCGATTTCGAGCACCGCCGCGCGTGGCGGCAGCCACTCGTCGATGACATTTTCGACAAGCGATTGGCGCCACTCCGCCGACACGCTCCATTCCTCTCCGCCATGCTCCCAATCGTAATCTTGCCATATTTGCGCGGCGATCGTCGGCTCGAAAAAACCCGCCAGGTCTCGCTCGCGCTCCATCTTTCGCAATCGGTCGGACAGAAACCTGAGCAAGCGCGATTGCGCCGCCCATAATCCGAACACGATAAACCAACGCATGCCATTGCGCTTCCACAAAAGGCGCGCCCTTCGAGCGGCGAGACCAATACCGCTCGCTCGTGGGACCAAGCCACTTACATCCGCCGCCGAAGCGCGTTCGTCTCCAACGGCGCGCGTGTGGAAGATCGCGGATCCCGCCGAACGGCGCGACGGAATCGCGACAACTTGAGCGGTCGATAGGTTACGGACAGTGTGACTCATTGTAGACCACCTTAATCATTCGTGACGTACTGCGTTGTAGGCCGGCCGTCGCACCGCGAACAACCGGCGGTCAACCATGAGAAAAATCCTGCCTCTTGCGCCGACATCATACCCACCGCGCCAAAGCCAGACGTCACTCGCGGGGCGGCGATGAACCAAAGGCTGACGTTCCCACAAAAAACGAAGGCGAACCCGAGCGCGGGAAACGCGTACCGAAGGTGATGGTTAAACTCAGTTTGGGAACTCACGAGGATCAGTATTGCAACCGCTGGAGCCAAAAGCACAGCTAAATCCCTTTCGACGAAGGCGCGCGCCGGGATCCCGCGAACCGTTTTTGACTTGAAGGCGAGGAGAGTAAAGGCCGCTATGACGAGGAGGATTTGGGTGCCGTGCGGTGTCTTCACGGCAAGACCGTACACGTAGTAATACCACCAACCGCCGCGCTTCCACTCGCCCCGAAGGTATGAAATCTGGGGATACCCCTCGAAGTCCCTTTTCTGAAGATCGATCCCTCGAACGTATTGTTCCGGCAAAGGCACAGGGATCTCCCCAGCCCAAGTGCCAGAGAAGCGATTGCCAATTTCCCCGGCCTTTGGAAGGCCCGTCAAGCTCCTACTGACGAATGCAAACCTCTTGAGAGGCGTGAACGAACCGTCGAACGCATAACCGAAGTTGAGTACGTAAAGACCGAGCAAGAGAATGAAGACGCATTGCACCGCCAGCCTTGGGGGGCGAATAAACTCTGAGGAGACCCGCTCGCCTCTAGCCAAGTCGCATAGTAATGACCCCGCGACGAGCGCCGGCCAAAGAAGAAAGAGAATGACCCAGGACGTTTTTGTGAGCTCAGCGACGCCAAGTAAGACCCCCGCCCACGCGGCGCTCGCCCAGGTGGCCGACCTTAGCCAGCGCCAGAACATGTAGCACGCGCCAAGGCCCATCGCGGTGGCGGCGCAGTCGGGCGTAATCAGCTCTCCATGGGCGAGGATATTCGGGTCGAACGCCCAAAGAACAGCCGCGATCAACCCAGCGAGGCTATTTCCCCAAAGTTCGCGCGACCACAAGAAGCAAAAGACGCCGCCGGCCACGCTGAACGGCAGGCACGCCCAGCGCGCGAGCGTGAATAGACGCACCGATCTACGGCCGTTGGCTTTGACAAAGTCCGCACCTAGTTGGAATTCCGGCCGGGCATTCGCCGCGTCGTGTAAGGCGGTCCAGTCCGCATTGTAGCCGGCGATAATTACTGGCACGGCAGCAACCATCCGGACTAGCGGAGGGTTTACGCAGTAGGCATCAAACCTTCCGAACTCCCAATGGCTCAATCCCCCAGACAGCAACCCAGGCTCCATCATCGTCGGGCTATGCTGTGTCGCGGCGTAGCCCAGCATCGCGGCATGCGCCGAAAGCAGTATGACGACCGTCCAACCGACAGCTCCCTTACGTGCTGAGAAAAGGTGTCGCGGAGGCCGGGGCAAGCGGCGCCAACGACGGCTGGTGGCGCTTCGCGCGCAATACCGATCAATGGTAGCGGGCGATCGTGGCACTTGAGTTTGGCTATGCACTGCTTTGTCTCCGTGAACGGCGAGCCTCAACAAGCCCCAACACGGACGCGCTCATCATCGCAATCGGCAACATGACGGACGCTGGGGAGACGACGCGGACGATGAAACCAAAGCAGCCGCAATCAATCTCCATCCCTCGAGCGAGGACGGCGATCTGCACGGCGGCAAATGTCGCAAAGAGAACGACCGCGACGCCGAACGCGGCTTCGCGCACCATTCCTAACCCAATGCACATAGCAAGCACGATCTGAAGATACGGGAGCCAAAGGCCCAACAGGCCACTGGCACCCGGCGGCAAAAGCCGGTATGAGGCGATCGTATGCACAAAGTAATAGGGCTGTGCGGCATGAATGACCCCGCTGAAGAGGAGCACGACCGCGACGACCATCGATAATACCGCAGACGCAAATCGCATTTCTTTCTCTAGGATCTCTGCATCCCTATAGGCCGCGCGCCAGCTCCTGCGACTTCGTCAGCTCCGCATAGCCTTCATTGCAAACAGTAACATCTGTAAAACCCAACGTGGTAAGCTCCGCACCAACGGTTTCGTCGTAGTCACAGTTTGCACTCTGACAAAAGACCACAATGGGAGTGTCGCGGCCGATCGCCTTGAGGTATCTATCGATTTCCCAAAGCGAGGCCGTCACAGGTACGTTGACCGCCCTCGAAATTGTGCCCAGGCGGTAATCCTGCTCTCGTCGCGCGTCGACCAATAACATATCTGCACCAGCGGCCGCCTTTCTAACGTCGTCGAGCGTCCCTTCCCGATAAAGGCGCGACTGGCTCGGCGCCGTCGCCACTGCGACGCCCTTTGCATGGTTTGAAAGATCGCCAAAAACCGCGTTTCCGGCGACAGCAAGAGCGACGGAAGCTGCGCAAAGGCCGCACGATTGTTTGTAAAGTCTTGGCAAACCGTTACGCGCCGAGACTCCGTTCGCGAAAAAGAAAAAAAACGTTGCGCCCAAGGCGACGCCGGCAAGCATAAGGGCGCTCCTACCGAGCCAAATTGTAGCCAACGGGTTCTGTTGATCGCGCGTCACGCAAATTCCAATGCCGCTCCATGTGCCCAGGAATTCGGCCGTTTTGATGTGGTACGGATTCTGTATTCCGTCGAAAATGGTCACTCCCGCCTCGCTCGGAATGGCGACGACCCAGTGATCGAATCGGTTTCTCGCGGCCGTCATCCGGACGTTTGCAATGACTGGGCAGCGCGCGAGATGTAAATCGAACACCGACAACCGCGATAGGATCTGAGCACGAGCGCCGGCGTCTTCAACGACCGCCGCCAGCTCTTCGGGGCTGCTCCCCGCGCATTGGCCGACGTATTTCGCGGCGATAAAATCGCGCGGATGCGCTTCAAGACCAGCCATGTTAACGGCGGTGCAGGCGGCATAGATGCCACAAAGCGGGCCCGACGCGTTTGCGCCCCACTCGGCGGGTCCGAATTGGGGGACGACCGGCGATATCTTCCCACCCCCAGTGCCGTCAGCACCGACCGCTGCGCGAAACAGGAACGCCGTAGCGATGATCGGTCCCAGTCGGACAAGGGCGACGGTTCTCCGCTCGGCGCGGCGGCTAATGAGGTTTGCCTTCAAATCAATGCCAGTCATGGTGGTAACATCCGCGCTCACTGATCTACGTTGATGCGCGTCCCCTCTTCCACAGCAGAACGAAAGCGATAATCGCCAGAAGAATCAGGTTTGCTGAAACAACGATTGTGCGGACGTGTCCCGAGTGTTTCACCCTCTCGTAAGCGAGCCGCCTCGGATCTTCCGGGAGATCGGGCACTCCCGGCACGACCGCGCGCCCGTCCCACTTATAAGGCAAGTGCGGAGCGCCCATGATGGCAACTCGATAACCGACCGGAAAGACGATGTCGGTCACAAAATCCCTGTCCGTGAGCGGCGGGTCGAAAGTAACCGCCTCAAAGTCGATAGAGGTGCGATCGACCTCGACTGGTTTTGTCGTCCAATTGGTGCGCCGCTCGATGACCATCTTTCTCGGCGCGTGGCACCCGCCAGAGCTTTTTTTGAAGCCCTCAACCTTGCCCGACCAAACTATCGAGCTCACCATGTTCTCGAACTCTTCGGCAACTCGCCCGCGAATGGTGTAGTGTTGTGGCTCCTTTATCAGTTCAAAGGACTCGGGAAGCCATCCGTTCGACGGCGAGACCACGAGCTTTAGCCGCCCGTAGTCGCATGAAGCGGCGATGCGTACGTCTTCGCCTTCGCCGATCGCAACAGCTCGTATCTCTGACGCGTTATCCAGGTAGTCTCGTAGGGGCAGATATCCTATGATCCAAAGCGCGGCGCCAAGATCGTTCAGCCCATAATAGACAGATTCATTGTCGTACCGTTGGCTTCCGGCCAACCGCTTACTGTGTAGCCCAATGCCCAGGCCCTCGGTCCCGGATGTTTGCTTTAGGGACGGCTCAAGCATTGCCTGGCAATCGAGGACGTCGCCGTTTTCGCAAAGCACGAAGTCCTTCTGTATGCGGGCCGTCTCCTGGCCGGATCGCTCAAGCACCTGCTTTCGCGAGATGAGAGCTCGCGAGCCGAGCCGTTTTACTGTTAACGTATATTCGGCGGCTCCTGAGTCACCGCTGCCATCATTGGACTCGAGGCGCGCAGTCGCTCGCAAGTCAAGCTTATTCCAGCAAGACAGAGCGTCCCCCAATCGCGCCGCCGCGTCGGGCGCTGGGGTATCGGTCGGCTTGCAGCTTCCTAGTGAGCTGAGGAGTGACACTAGAAGTCCCACCGCCACGCACACTTGTTTATTTAGGATCATCAATCCGAAATTCCGCGTCAAGGAATGAGTCTTCGCAAACGATGGAGACAGACGCCGATTTCACGACAAGTTCCTTGGCGTGCGCGCTGCCCGCAAGGCCCCACAATCGGAGCAGAGCATTTCACACGAACAGGCTAAGGGCAAGGCTGGGTAATGCATGATTGGCCAGCAAGTTCGCTCTGGGTCTGGCCGGTAACGCAACCCAGATCAGGGCACGCAGCGGTGTCGGTATCTTTGCAAATAAACTGCTTTTGCTGACCACTAAGCTGGCAAGCTTGGCAAACAGTTTTGTTTGGATCACATTCTTTGCCAAGTTTCGCGGCGCACGTTCCAGTTTGGTCTAATAGTGTGGTGTCGCATGGTGCTACGGTTCCACCTCGCACGTGTCGTGCATTGGTGGGAACGGGCATCGCCCAGGCGGCGGCCAAGAGGAGCACGGTGCAGCGAGGCACGATGTAAGCAACGGTCATGGTTAACTCCTTGCGTCAAAAAAAGAAAAAGGCACTGTCCTTTCAAAAGGAAGCCTCCGAGCGGCTCGGGCCGATTGCTCGGGAAACGGCGCGCCGCAATCCGCGGCCGGGTGAAGCCCCCAAGCATTTCGCACGGACGATGACGACGGTTGGCCCTATCGTGGCGATACGCTCGACGCTAAGCTTTGACAGATGCCGACTTTCCTGAAGCATCGCCTGCTTGCTTAGCATGAGTGTCACCGTTTCTTTGGGATCGCTGTTGGCCAGGACGGTCTCGCGCCAATCGGGCGTGTGCAGATCGACACCGCGCAGGCCAAGCGACCGCGCATCGTAGGAGCAGCGCAGCCAAAAGAAAACAGCCTCATCGCCGTCCGAATGGCGGGACCGTTGCCACTCTATCAGCCTTAGCGTGTCCTGACCCCAGTCGAGACTGCTGCCAAGTAAATGTTCGTGACCATTCTCGCAACCACCAGCAAGTTCGTTAAAATAAGCGAGCTCGTCGGGGTAAACCCAAAGGCTGCTGGCGGGAACCGATAGCAACGCCGCGACGACCAGTAAGCGCATGAACCGGCGCACATTCGAGTCCGCGCTCACGCCTGCACTGCAACGTGGAATATTTTTTCGCTGTTGCATTCTGATGTACTACCTGGCTCGTCGCCTGGCGTTTTGATCGGAATCCTTATTGCTTCGGTGCAATGTACGCGACGGTTCAGTGGCGTCAATCAACTTGCACGGTCGTTCAAGTCCGTCGCCGCCACTACTCATACGCTCGCCATCCCACGAGGTCACCCTTCAGGCAGAAGAATTCAATCGGCGAATTGTCGCCGAGGTGGCGATTCAGATTGTACACGGCGTGGCGTCGCGATTGTGTCGCGTCGCCGGCCTCGTCTCGCGGAATCGGATTACGAATCGGCGAGGTCCAGCCCCGCCTTTCAAGCTCATCGAGGATCATTCGTTCCGCGGATGCGTGCGTGGCGAGCTGGAGAATCACCTGCCCGCGCCAGTAAAGGCTTCCTTCCGCCGCCTCCCAACGCGGCGTCTCTCGCGCACGCAGCGAAACACGTCGGCTTGCCGCATCAAGATCTACGGACCCTTGCGCCGATTTTCGCTTACCGCTTGCTTTATCGCCCCGCCGCGCTTTACGCTTTGCCGTCGGACCCGACCTCGGCTCTGAAATCGCGCGGCGAAGAAATCCATTGTTTTCGACGTAGGCATTGCCGGCATAGGTGAGGAAAAAGCAAGATCTTGGCCCCAGTACGACATCGCCCGTCGCGTGAAATTGCCGCCTGGGCTCGCGAATCCGCGTCAGCTCGCGCACATGCTCGACGTACCGCATTTTCAGAAGCCACATCAAATCAGTCGAACTCACGCCGCACGCCATGAGCTCGTCCCGGCCGAGGGCGAACTGGCGTGGCTCCTCGCCAGCGTCTTCGGCGTCTTCGTAGGCCGCCTTAAGCAGCTTCAGCGCGGCGGTCTTTCCCTCGCTCAGCGCGCGATGCGGATCAGGCATGGCGGCACCCCTTGTGGCAGACGGCAGACGGCAGACGGCAGGATTCGCTTCGCTCGTCCCGCCGCGACGCTTCGCGGACCATGCGACATGTTGCGCCCTCGCTTTGCTGCATCCGCACACGACCGCCGGTCCATCGCTGAATGCGAAGAAGGGAAGAACAGCAGCCGCGCGGCGGAATTACCCCATGAGGTTAGCCTCGCCCACCCCGCTCGTCAAGCGCCTCACACCGCCCCCCTGGCGCTTCAACGCGAGTCGTGCTTGCGAATGAATGATGTCGAGCAAACAGCCGAGCCGTTCATAGGCTTGCGTTTCGCGATCCGCCGTAGGTGTCAGGATACCGGCGCAGGCCTTCGCCGGATTTGGCGCGCCATTCAACTCACCGCCGATTGCAAACAGGGCATGCACGAATTGCTAGCGCCCGACATGTTTCGATACCACCGATTACTCGGATGCGCACGGATGGCATCACTTATCCTGCTCAGCAATGGCGTCCGTGGTTCCCGTTTGCGCGCAGGTAGCCAGGCAACTGAAGCGGAACCTTCGGCGACGAGGTTCGTCTAAAGGAAGAAAGGGGGTGAGGGATTAGGGGTCGGGGCGGCCGGGTCGCGAGTCGTGATGTACGGCGCCCATGGTGCCGTCCAAGCCAGTTGCGCGGTAAAGCAAGGGCAGGTAGATGGTAGACAGTAGACGGCAGACGGTACACGGCAAAAAACAGGGAAGATACTCGATTCGCTCGGCGCGGACGCGAAGATGCCGGGCGGGCGCCAAAGATCAAGCCCTACTCTGACGATGTTTGACAAGTTGCTTTCGTAAAGGTTTCCGGGGTTCATTCCACGAGCCTGCCTAAAAGACGTGCAGTGGCGGCAATCTCGCCCTCGCGGGCGCACGGTGTGCGCAAATTTGCAAACACCGGCCAAATGCGGCATTTTTCGATTGCTCGTAGTTCCCGGGCAGGGCATTGTGGACAGGTGCCTGTAATGTACGCATGTCGGTGTTTTAGTGCATCTTTTTTTGAGCTGATAGGTGGGGTGCTGACCTTCAGCTTGCCCCGGTTCCGCCCTGGTGAGAATAAAATGCAAGCCAAGCCACGTCGCAGTTAGGATGGAGGATGAAGCATCAACGATCGCGGGATAAAGACCATGTATGTACTCCATCTGTGCCCATCGAAGACATCCGTGGTTCCGATCCTGTTGGCCAGCTCGGAATTCTCAGGAGTCCGGCTGCCAGAAGATGCGACCGACGACGATCCAAAGTGGCGCGGCCCCCCAGATTTATGGTTGCGGGCAGATTTGCGTGTTTGGAGGACGCTTGACGCACTCCGTTTGAACGAAACGGTTTAGCGCGAGAAGCTCAATAGCGCGACCTGTGTTTTTGACAAGGGTAATTCTTTTTTGACAAGAGAATTGGGTCCGCGGTCGGTAGCCCTGCTGCGGCTCAAGACCGTGAGCCGGAGTGAACGAAAGGCGACTCGCCGGCAGCCCAAGATGCGCAAAGTGCCGAGCGGTTTGAGCTCGATCCGAAAGCCGACGATGGGCCGCAGTTGGTCCGCGGGCAGAACCCGAACACTCACAACGAAGATCCTTGCTGGACACCTGACGGCAAATGGCTGATTCTGGTCAGTCAGTGATTTGCATCACCGATGTGGCATGCACCCTTCATCAGGCCGCTCACGAGGAAACCGGCCGCATAGCTTCGCTGATTCGCGCCAGGCTGCCGATCCCACTTTTTTGGCTGTGATAATGCACTAGTGGAGAACGAGCAGGTCGGTTAGCCCGACGACGAACAGACCGATGCTGACCACCGCGTTGACGTTGAAAAAGGCGAGGTTTACGCGCGTCAGGTCATCGGGCCGAACCAGGCGATGCTCGTAGGCCAACAATACGGCCACGGCCGCGATGCCCGCCAGGTAGATCCAGCCGAGTTGTGGAAACACGTACGGCAAGGCCAAGAGCGCCAGCACCGTCAGCAGATGACAGATGGCGGCTAAGCGCAGCGCTTTGGCGACGCCCACCAGGGCGGGCATGCTGTGCAGACCGGCTTGCATATCGTATTCCACGTCCTGGCAGGCATAGATGACGTCGAAACCGGCCACCCAAAACGTCACGGCGGCGGCCAGCACCAGCGGCGGCCAGGCGATGTCGCCGCGAACGGCCAGCCAGGCGGCAATCGGCGCCAGGCCCAGGGCAGCCCCCAACCAGAAATGCGCCAACGCCGTGAAGCGCTTGGCGAAGCTGTAACCACAAAGGAACAGCAGCACCGGCAGGGCCAGATAAAGAGGCCAACGATTCGGCCAAAACAACAGCGTACTGGCCATGAAGCCCGCCGCGCATAGAACGGCAAATGCGGTGACCGCGCCGAGACTCAGCAGCCCGGCCGGAAGATGACGGCCCTTGGTTCGCGGGTTCTCAGCGTCCAGACGCCGGTCGGCCAGGCGATTGAACGCCATGGCGGTGCTGCGGGCGAACACCATGCACAGCAACACGCCGGCCAGATCTTGCCAGCGCCATGCGATGCCCCCTTGCCGCCAGGCCATCGCGGCGGCCAACAGGGCAAACGGCAGGGCAAACACTGTGTGGCTAAAGCGAATCATCTCCAGCATCAGGCGAAGGCGACGCCACATCGTCACTCCCCCCACCGACGCATCAAGTCGTGCTCGACGCCGAGCTGATCGAGGATGCGGCCCACTACGAAGTCAACGAGATCGGCCATGCTCCGCACGCCATGATAAAAGCCCGGCATGGCGGGCAGTACGACGGCACCGGCCTCGAATGCGCGACGCATGTTGTCGAGCTGCACCAGCGACAGCGGCGTTTCTCGCGGCACCAGAATCAGCTTACGCCGCTCTTTCAAGTGTACGTCGGCGGCCCGCTGGATGAGGTTTTCGGAGGCGCCGTGGGCGATCGCACTGAGGGTGCCGCCGGAACAAGGGCAAACCACCATGCCCGAGGTCCGAGACGAGCCACTGGCAATGGGGGCCATCAAATCGCGGTAGTGGTGATAGACGCAAGGGGAGTTCTTTCCATCGTCGGTCTGGCTGGCGGCGGCCAATGTCCAACCGACGCCGAACACTGCTTGCAACAGCGGCACATGCTCGGCTGAGATTCGCGGCAAAAGCTGCTCGAGGCGGAAGTGCTCGAGGTCCACCGCCAGCCGCAATTCTTGCTCGACGACGGCGGCGCCCGCCGGACTGATCGAAAGCTGCACCTGACACCCGGCCGCGAGCAGACGTTCAAGCAGTCGTACGCCGTAGATGGCACCGCTGGCGCCTGTGATGGCCAACACGAAGTTCGGTTTCATTTGGTCCCCACGTAGAGCGTAGCCACGCCGAGGGTGAGGGAACGAAAAGCGACTTCTGCCAGCCCCGCCTTTTGCATCCGCCCGGCGAGTGCGTCGCCGGAAGGAAACTCGCTGACCGTGTCCGGCAAGTAGCTGTAGGCTGCATGGCGGTTGCGGGCCAACGCTTGGCCGATGCGAGGCAGCACGTGCCGAAAATAGGCCAAGTAGATGGCGCGCAACGGCCGCCACTTCGGCAGCGAAAACTCCAGCACGGCCACTCTGCCACCAGGACGACAGACGCGGGCCATTTCGCGCAGGCCACGATCGGTATCAGTGACGTTGCGCAGGCCGAAGGCCACACAGACAATCGAAAAGTGATCGTCCGGAAAAGGGAGCCGTTGGGCATCGGCTTCGACAAACGTCAACTGACCGTTGCAGCCCGCATGCTGCCGCTTTTTGTCGCCGAGCAGCAGCATGGGATGACAGAAGTCGGCCGCCACGATTTTTGCCCGGCCGCCGCTGGCGCGGTAATAGGCCAGGGCAAGATCGCCGGTGCCGGTGCAAAGATCCAGAATGGGTCCTTCGGCCGGCGGCACGGCGCGGATCGTGCGCCATCGCCAGTAGCGATCGACATTGGCCGACAGTAGGTGATTCAAAAAGTCATAGCGGCCGGCGATCTCGCCGAACATCTGCCGCACGCGAGCTTCGGATTTGTCGATCACAACAGGCGTTCGGATACGGTCAAAGCACCAGGGCGGAATACTACCATAGTTACCGTAATCCGCCGCGCCCCGTTAACTGGGCGCTCCCACGATTGTACCGGCTACTGCTCCGTCCCGAAATCGCCCTGCATTTGCCGCCAGACGGAATGGATGTGATTGGCCGGATTGCCGGCGCCGTCGGGCTGATTGTTGCAGAATTCGATGACGAAGCTCGGTCCCTGGACGCGATAGTAGTGGCCAATGCCCGGCTTGTCGGGACCGGCCCAGGCAAAATTTACCTTCTTGATGCCCGCCTCGCGTACTTCGGCCAGCCGCTTTTGGCCGATTTCCGCGGTCATGTTGTCCGTATAGGCTTCCAACAGCGACCAGAGCGTCTTTAGCTGGTTGTCGTTCAGTTCGCTGGCAGACAGCCCTTCCGGTTCGCTTTGCGGCGGCTGCGCCTGGCCGGCGCCGCGAATGTCGGCGGGCGACTTGTCGGCGATGATGGCCTTGGCCCGTTGGTCGGCCGAGAGCGATTTGAGCAGCTCGAATGCCCGGTCTTCTTCCGCCTTCAGGACGCGCGTGCCGCGCTCGGGACCGACCTTATAGTCGCCGCGTACTTCGGCCGGATTAGCGCCGAAGAAGGCGGGCGTGACCGAAACGATCTTGCCGCCGTCGACCACGAAGTTCAGCGACAGGTGATGCCCTTCGACACTCCAACCCCAGCGGTCGGATTCGCTGGGTTGCCCAAAGATGCTGAAGTAATAGCGTTCCGGGTCGCGGAGGGGCGCGCCTTGCTTGTCTTTTTCCAAAACGTGCAGAATGGCTTCGAGACTCATGATGATCTTGGCTTTGTCATAGCCGAGCTGGCTCACGGCACTCTCTAACAGGGCGTGTGCCAGTTTACGTTGCTGGCTGTCCATGTGCTTGATTTGCAGGCCCTTGCGTTTGTCTTTGGGAATATAGTGCCAGTCGGTCCGAGCCGCGTCGTCGAACTTCAGGGTCGCCTCGGCCTTCTGTTCGGCGTTGAGCCCTGCCAGAAAATCGCGGGCGGCCTGCGTCATATCGACGCCCGCCGGACGAAAATTGACGGCCGTAAGCGTGCCGGCAAATGAAACGAGGACAAGGGCGAGAGCGATCAGCGGCTTGCGGCGATTCATGGAGCGGTCCAGTTTGAGGGTCACGAAGGCGGGCGAAACGTCGCCACGGTCATCCGCTGCGACGTTAGCTTACGATAATCCGCCGACCCGCTGCTGGCCAGTGGGTAGGCCCTTGTACAATAAATGTCGGGAGGAATTGCCGAGCCCCATGACTGGTCTTCCGCGCACAGCGGCGGTCGCGGCTCACTAGAATGGAATGTGGTTCGCGTAGCGGCCGGGGCGCAGGCATCCGTGCAGCGCCAAGTGGAGCTAGAGCTCGAAATTCGGATCCTTCGCGAGATAAGCATCGCGGTTGCAGTCGCCGACGGCATCGACAACTTAATCGGAGCGGATCAATATGATAGTCGTGCTTGATGCGGTGGTCAAAAAACCGACGACTGGTCCATTAATCTGAACGGATGTCACGCATCGCAGGAAACGCGGTTTAATGCGGTCAAGCCAATGGTATATTAGACTTGCACTGACGTCGCCATTTTATTCCAGCAACCCATCGGCGACCTCGTCATTTGGTATTGCCTCCGTTCACTTAAATCCGAGAATTACTGCACATAGGCCACTGCCCAACGCCGAGCTTCGGGATAGGCATTCTGCTATGCCTGCCCGACCTTCGGCTGAAGATCCCGCTCGCCAATCCCGGTCCGGAAACTATGGCGCATTTTACTGTCGATACGCACTTGTTCCGCGAGCTTGGTGAATTGCTCGTCGGTCGCGATTCGACCGCGCTCGTTGAGCTAATCAAGAATTCATATGACGCCGACGCCACTGTGGTGACCGTAAAAGGGGAGAATCTCGCTAATCCGCTCCGCGGCCGAATCCGCATTACTGACGACGGAGTTGGAATGAATGCGAGCATGTTCGAGCAAGGCTTTTTGCGCATCGCATCACGTGTCAAGGAACAGGGCGATCGCCGTTCCTCGTTGTACAAGCGTCGGTACACCGGCGCAAAGGGAATCGGTCGGCTTGCGGCTCACAAGCTGGCCAAGCGAATGACTGTTGTCTCCATTCCCGATCGCAACGCGATTCGCGATGACCTAACGCCAATTTCGGCAAGCATCAATTGGAATAAGATCGAAGCATGCGAGACGCTGGAGCAGGCCGGTGCGACTGATGCCGTTGCCGTTGAAGCGGTCGAGGCGGACAACGGCGTTGGAACAGACATACTCCTGACGGAGCTGCGCCGCAAGTGGACACCGAGCGAACGAACCCGCGTGATTAGGGAGATTAACGCATTCCAGCCGCCGCAAATCCTAGTTGACGTCCCTCAGGATATTCCTTCAAACAAGCTACTTTTTGCGACGCCTCGTGTGCGAGATGTGCGGGGTAAAACACGCGACCCGGGGTTTGAAGTCCATCTGTTAGGCGACTTCGACGTAGGAGAAGAGTATTGGCATGTGGTAGCCAGCGCGGCAGATTGGATTCTCGAAATTGAGAGCAGTCCGGACGACGCCGCGGTTCGCTATTTGATCACCCCCACCAGAACATGCACGC
>DASSFG010000317.1:0-2692 GCA_035694685.1 Pirellulales bacterium | reverse complement strand
AAGGTTCGCACCGTAACTAGATTAATGCCATGCAAGAAATGACCTCCACAACTTGGCGCCGAAGAGGCAGCAGCATCGTCTGGGCGCCGGAGCTGCTCAGTGAGCTGATCGTCAAGCAAGACGCCGTACCGCTGCGGACCGTGCTCGGCTGGATGTCGAACGGCTTTCCGGAATCCCCGCCCGGCGATCATCAAACGGTGCTTGTCGGCGGGTTGCAGACGGTTCTCTCGACCGCGGTCAACTTGTCGCCCGATGCCGTTTACGACTGGCTGCGGCAAAGCGTGCTGCCGCTGGTCCTGGCCGATGCTTGCGATGCCCACGGAGAGCCGCTGTTCTCCAGGCGGCAAGTTCACACGCAGGGCTTCTATCTTTCAGACCCGGAGAAAGCGTTTTACGACTCGCTGATGGATTATCTGCGTGATGGCTACAATCTGGCCGAAGCTGCGGGGAGCCAAGGCCGGGCGCTCGGGTTCGTGATGACGATTTTTCAGAAGATCGCAGCGAGCAGCTTTGCCGCGGTTGGTGCCACGCTGCGGCGCCGTTTGCTGGGTCTTACGTTGCACGAGGCGATTGTCTGCGACGAGAATCTCGATGCCGACGGGCGCGACCGCGCTTTGGACGAGGCCCGGCAACAGATTCGTTCGATGTTCGGTTTGGCCAACGACGGATTGGGCCGTGCTGAGGCGGACCGCATTCTCGCCGACGCCAAGCTGCGACTGCTGAAAAAACTGGGCGAGAAAGTCGAGGTCGATAGCGATGCCAGCGAAACAAAGGCAGCCGGCGACGAAGAGGCGGCGGCGGGCCTGGTGGCGGTGGCCCTGCCGGCCGAACGAAAGCGGATTTCGGAAGGCTGGCCATCATGCCGCACGGCGACGAGAGCAAGAAGTTGCAGTTGCTGCGGGCACTGGCCGATTTGTGGGCGCTGCACCCGCGCGAAAAAATCGTTGTCTTCACGACCTATTTGGGGAGCGTCGATTCGTTGCGGGCCGCTATCGAGGCAAGGATTCCCGGCCACGGCGTCGACGTTCTCAAGGGCGGCGACCATGGCGCGAAGGTGGCCGCCGAGCGGCGTTTTCGAAAGCCTGATGGCCCACGGGTACTGATTTGCACCGCGGCCGGACGCGAGGGGATCAACCTGCAATTCGCACGGGTGTTGTTCAATCACGACCTCCCTTGGAATCCGATGGACCTGGAGCAGCGAATCGGGCGAATCCATCGCTACGGTCAGGCTCACACCGCTCAGGTTTACAACCTGGTCTCGGCCGACACGATCGAAGGCGAGATTTTCCTCCTCTTGGAGGAGAAACTGCTGGAAATCGCCAAAGCACTCGGCAAAGTTGACGAGTTGGGGCAGGTCACTGAAGATCTGCGCGGCCAGATTCTGGGGCAGCTTTCTGAGCGGCTATCGTACGACAAGCTCTATCAAGACGCCGTGAAGGGTCCCACGCTTCGCCGCACGCGGCAAGAACTCGAAGTTGCCCTCGAAAACGCACGCATGGCACGGCAGGTTGTCTTTGAGTTGTTCCAAGACCTGGAAGGCTTCCGCCTGGACGACTACAAACAATTCGACGACGGCGGGCAGGCTCTCCGTCGGCTGCTGGCGTTCGTCCGTGAGGCCGTGCGGCATGAAGGCGGAGTTTTTCAGGCAGAGAACGAGACGACGTTCAAGGTGTCGTTGAATGGTGACGGCACATTCTTGATGACCACTGACCGCGATGCGGCGAAGCGAGACGAAAAGCTGACGCTGCTTGGCCTCGAGCATCCGCTGGTGCGGCGACTGATCGACCACTACCGCGAGTTGCCTTCGACGGCTCGTGCTCTTGCCGGCCGCTTACCGCGCAACGGTGAATCGCGCGGAGCCATCAGCACCTGGCAAGTCCAAGCGCAGGCCGGCAAGGGCCAATTTCATCAGCGAGTTGTGACCGTCGGGTTGAGCAGCAACGGCGAGCGCTCCCGGGTTGTCGAACGCCACGCCGACGAAACTCTCGATCTCGAGCCCGTCAACGAAGCAGTCTTCGACGTCGGTCATCGAACGAAATTGGTCCGTTTGACTATCCCGGAGATGATCCGTCGCGACCTATCTCACGCAGGGATTCTCAGTGCCGAGGGTTCGATGAGCACTCGGCTTCTGGCTTGGGTGGAACTGTCTTAGACGGCGGGACCAGGAAAAATCGCAGCACGTTCCAAAAGGCGTGAAACTTTCCGCTGGCCGGCAGCGTCTAAAAGCGAGGGTAATGTTTAGGCTGTAGTCTTAGGTCTGAGGTTTAGGGCTTGGTCTTGGGGCGGCCGAGTCGCGTGTCGTCGCGTACGGCGCACACGGAGCCTTCCAAGCCAGCCGCATGATAGAACAAGGGGAGGCAGGCGGTGGAAAGTGGAAAGTGGAAAGTAGACCGGTAGACAGGGAAGATGTTCGATCCGCTCGACGCGGACGTGAAGGTGCCGGGCAGGTGCTAGGGCTGAAGCCCAGGCCGTGATGATGTTTGACAAGTTGGTGTCGTAAAAGTTTTTGGAATTCATTCCACGAACGTGCCTAAAAGGCGAGCAGTGGCGGTAAAGCCAGCGGTGCGGCGTGCGAGCGGTGCAAATTTGCACCGTTGGCCCAAATCCGGTGTTTTTTGATGGTTCGTGGCTCACGGGAGGGACGGTCGCGGAGAAATGCCATGAATGTACGCACGTCGGTATTCGCGTGCAT
>DASSFG010000316.1:0-4830 GCA_035694685.1 Pirellulales bacterium | reverse complement strand
CCCTGCGGTTAAACGACCTTTCGGGCCCGAGGCATGAATCACAACGCTCGGGAGTTTCAGCAAGAATCGCCTGGTCTTGCTACACTCGTAATCGCATGCGCGACGCTCAACCCTCCACGCCTTCCGCTCCCGCCTCGGCCCACCGGCCGGGCGAAATCGGCGCCTTGCGCGTGGCGGGGCACGACGTGACGCTTTTCGAGGAATCGCCTCCGCTGATCGCCGCCATGATCGACGACATCGAGCAGGCACAGCAACGCGTCTGGCTGGAAAGTTACATTGTGTCCGACGATGCCGCGGGCCGCGCCGTCGGCGACGCCATGATTCGCCGCGCGGCGGCCGGCGTCGATTGCCGCCTGATGTACGATTACGTGGGCAGCGCTTCGACCTCCGCATCGTTCTTTTCCTGGCTGCAAAATTCGGGCGTGCAGGTGCGCGGCTATCGCTCTTTGTGGCGCGCGGTTTGGCGAGTGCGCTCGTTGCGCTGGTTTCACCGGCGCGATCACCGCAAGCTGCTGGTGGTCGACGATCGGGCCGCCTATTTCGGCGGTATGAATATCGTCGATCAGAGCGGCATCCATACGGTCGAGCAAGCCAAGGCCCGCAAGTTGCCGGCGTCGGCCGGCTGGCGCGACGTTCACCTGCGTCTGGCAGGGCCCCGTCAACGCGAGGTGGCCGACGCCTTCGCGCGCCTTTGGCGGCGGCCACGGCCGCTCTCCCGCGGCCGAAGACGCTGGTCTCGCTGGCCGATCCGTTCGATGTTTACGGAGCCAGGCGAGGGGATTTACTTTTTCGATTGCCGGCCGCAACTCCGCCACCGCCGTCCCACGCGCGTGCTTGTGCCTCTATTGCGGCAGGCGCGCGGCTCGATCACGGTCTCGATGGCGTACTTCATTCCTCAGGGCGCCGTGCTGCGCGAGCTGTTTCGCGCCAGCCGCCGCGGCGTGAAGGTGCGCGTGATCATTCCCGGACAGAGCGACGTGAAGTACGTGCAATGGGCCACGCGGCAGTTCTACGACAAGCTGATGCGGCGTGGCATCCGCATTTACGAGCGCAAAGACCAGATGCTGCACAGCAAGGTGATGGTGATCGACGACGAGTGGTCGATGATCGGCTCGTGTAATCTCGATCCGCGTAGTCTTTGGTACAACCTGGAATTCTTCGCCGTCTTTCGTTCTCCCGCGATGGCCTCGGAGGTACGGCGCATCTGTTCGTTTGAGATGCGCAACAGCCGCCGCGTGACGCTCTTCGACAGCCTTGGCCGGCCATGGTGGCAGCGCTGGCTCGATCGCCTTGCCTGGTCGTTCCGACGCTTGTTGTAGGTCAGTCGGCAAGTTCGCGGACCACCCGGCATGGATTACCCGCCGCGAGCACGCCTTCCGGCACATCACGAGTGACGACGCTACCGGCGCCGATGATCGAGCGTGAGCCGATCTTGACGCCGGGGCAAATAATCGCGCCGCCGCCAACCCACACGTCGGCACCGATCTCGACTGGCTTGCCGAATTCACGCGTCCGTCGCTCTTGGGCGTTCGTCGGATGCGTGGCCGCATAGATCTGCACCGCGGGGCCGAACATCGAATAGTCGCCGATGGTCACCGGGCAAACATCGAGCACGACGCAATTGAAGTTGAAGAACACTCGCTCACCGAGCACGATGTTCGAGCCATAATCACAATAGAATGGCGGCTGGATCCAGGCCGTATCGCCGCCTCTGCCGAGCAACTCGCTGAGGATCCTGCGGCGCAGATCGCGCTCTGCTTCGCGGCTGGCATTCAACTCCTGGCACAGATCTCTTGCCCGCTCGCGCAGCCGCGCCAGTTCCGGGCAAAGTGGGTCGTACAATTCGCCCGCGAGCATCTTTTCACGTTCGGTTGGCATACGCGCCTCGTAGCTGAAGCGTCTTCGCTTAAGCCAAGCGTAGGGTGGGCACTGCCCACCATGAATCCTGCATAGTGCCCGTGCTCGATTATAACCGACCGCACCCTGGCCATCGGAATTGGGAATGGGAAGTAACACGGCCAATGCGGGCCATGATCTGTTGTGCTAAATCAAGGCACAACGCACGCTCGGCTAGGCGCACATCGAAAAAACGGTGGCCGAGCTCGACCAGCTCGATCTCGCCCGGTGGGACCGCAAGAGTTTTTATGAGCCGGCTTGCGGCCTGAGTCGCCGCGAGTTCCTTCACCTGATTACGTCACCCGCCACCTTTGAACCGCAAGTTGAGCTGCAGGAGGTGGCCTAATGTACGACTTCTTCGCCAAACTCGAATCCGCAATTTGCGAGGCCGACGGCCTGAGCCGCCGCCTGGCCCAGCAAGCGCACGAAACGGCCGGCGCCCACGCTCGCACGCCGAGCCGCCGAGATTCGCCTCTGCTGGCCGACGGAACGCTGTTGGCAGCGGACTGCGCCCGTTCGGCGCCGGCGAACCGTGGGCGCGTCGTTCTCATCGAAGGGATGGACCTGGCGGGCAAATCAACGCTTGTGCGGAACCTGCAGGTCGAGCTGGAGCGTCGTGGCGTCCCTGTGCGCGTCAGCCGCAATGCTTTGTGTCCCGAAAATCCAATCGCGCCCATCGCGGACGATCTCCGCCGGGACCCGGCCGCCGGTCTTTTGGAAACTGGCGCACTGTTTCTGGCGTCGCACCTCTGGGACGCTCGCCACTTTGTACCGCCACCGTCGGGCACCATCCACCTCCAGGATTCTTGCTGGCTCCGCACGTTGGCCTATCATACGGTTCGCGGCACGCCGGGAATTCCCGAGCTTTTACGCCGAGCCATGCCAACCTTTCCGCGCTTTGACGCAGCCGTTTTCCTGACCGCCAGTATTGCCGAACGCCGCTGCCGCTTGCGGCAGCGAGAGCGGGAACGTCCAGGCAGCAATGACCGCGGAGATCATGCTGTGTCGGACGATTCGCATTCGTTTACCAGGCTTAACCATGCACTTGGTCGGCTCGCCAAGCGAATGGTCGGAGCCGTGCGCGTCGATACGACTGGGCGCCGCCTCAACAATGTGCTCGCGGAGGTCTGGGCGGTTTTCAGCCGATCTTCTCGCGAAGATGCATAGTAGTACCGGAAAGGAGATGAAGGATGACCATTTATCGGTTTGCGCTCGACCCATCGTATTTATTCACCTGGCTTGCGGGCCTCGCCGAAGAGGACCGGCACCTCTCGATTATAAATAAGGTACGCCATTACGCCGACCGCCATCTTGCGGAGCTCTTTTCCGCCGAGGAACAGTTGAAAGACCGCACAGTTTACTCATTCTTGGAGTCCTGCCACGAAAAGTTGACGAACCAGTTGAAAAACCGGTTTCCAGCATTGCTCAAGAAACTTGCACGAGAGTTGCAGAGAACGGGCGAAGTTGCTTGTGCCGATCAGGCGTTCAGCGCAGACGTAGAGAACGCGATGGATTGCCTGGCGATCCACGACATACTCGGCCACGGGACCAGCAATGCAGTATCGGGAACCGGGCATACCGGAGGCCGCCAAAAGCGCTTCCTCCTCGACTTTAGCGCTGGGGCCGACCTTTACTCCGACTATGAAGGTCCGCAGGTTGATCCGTACGTCTTTTCCAGTTTCCTGCACGGCTATCCCGCCTTGGTATTGCGTGGCAACGAGCCACCCAGCGAACTCAAGTGCCATTTGTGTGATTCCCTGCTCGACGTTTACCAGCGCGTGACCCACGTTCGGGGCAAACAACCAACCGATTTGTTTGACGAGGACAACAACGTCACCTGTTCGCTTGAGGCAATCATGATAACAGCACGCCTGAGCTCCGTGGTCGCCTTTCGGCTCGCAAAAGACAGGCTCGATAGTTCAACCATTGCAGAGAATTCGCTTCTTTCTCCGATCGCGCGGCGCCGCGGTCTCGCCATCCCGATCGTGAGCGCCGCTGTGCCGTGTGACCTTTGGAGCGTCTTTCCAACGCCAGTGCGCGACTTCGTTCTTGACGCGGCTGAAGTAGTTGGCGCTGATCGGTGCCCTCCGCTTGTGCCGATGCCTTCTCGGTTGAGCGTCGAGGAGGAGGTCAAACGAATGCAAGAGGCCAGCGACCCGTTCGAATCCCCGGCTGCCACCCGCGAAGACCTGCTTCTCGCCTGGAAACAGTTGCGCCAGACGGAAGCTACGCTTGACATTTTTTACGCGAAGGATATTGAAAGATCCCTCGCGGAAAAGCCCGTGCTTCAACTGCAACCACTGCATAAACGGGTGCTTGGGCTTCTCGAGGCGATGATCGGCAGGCGGCTGAAGACCACCTGGCTCGATAGGCACGGACGCACAACGAACGGGCATATCGCGGAGCGCTGGCGGATGACATTCCTCTACCAGTCTGATCTCTCTCCGAAGACGTTGCCGCCTCCCGACACGCTTGGCTTCAAAGGCCATCAACACCGTCAAGCGCCGTGTGGCGTCGACCGGAACGACGACCCGGTTGCGACGTTGGAAAGCGAAGCTGGTTGGCTGATTCATGCGTCGCGAAAGCACGGTTCGTCGGCGCACTGCAAGCTTTCAGAAATATTGGACGAGATTGTCAAGGAGATCCTCACTCGCGTAGGTACCTCGCAGACGGATGTCAGCTTGGTTCCGAGCAGCCCTGCGGCTCAGGCAAAGGCCCTGGCAATCATCGCGTCGCCAACCAGCGAAGGGCGACGGCTCTTGCTCTATTTGGGAAACATCGTCATCACGCTACGTAACTTCATCGAACATGGAATCGACGAACGAACTCAGCAGGGACTCCTCGTCGAGAATGCGGATTGCTGGGCTAATTGCCCGGGCCGCGGCGACCTACTGAAATGGAACAGGAATCGCGCAAAAGGGGTGAGATGGAGTC
>DASSFG010000315.1:0-15859 GCA_035694685.1 Pirellulales bacterium | reverse complement strand
CGCACTATCTTCCCAACGAACGGTCACGGGCGCTCAAGGCTCCGCAAGTGGTCCAAAACCTGCGCAGTTGTGTGCCAGCGATCCGAAGTCTCCCGCCGGCGCAATTCATCGTTGCTTATCGGAGGCTCCGTCAGTTCATATTCGCTGAGGTCGGCTTGCGGCACGATGTGAGCAAGCACCCGTCCTGACTCGTCGCAAATCGCCAATGGGACGGAGAAGTTTGCAAGCTTGCTTCTTAAATCGTCGTCGGCAGGGACCCATTTCATCGCATACCTCACAAGCAATCTTTGACGACCTGATGAATTGTACGCTGCACCTGCCGCCAGACGCAACGGCATTGCAGGCGGCCTGCGCGGGTAGCTAACCGTCCGCCGAATCAGCCAAAGTCCATTTCCCTTGGTTGAAAGTCCAAGTGTCGCAGTCTTTTGCCGATACGACGACCTCTGGCAATTCGGCCTGCAATTGTTCCAGGAAAAGGTCGAACCTTCGCGCGGCGCGATATCTTTTGCCCCACAGGCCGAAATCGCCGTTGATCGAAAGCCGCTTCAGCTTGGGTATCTGCTCAAGTCCCGCCATCGCTTCGTCGGTGAGTTGCGAAGCATCGAGTGTCACCTGTTCGAGTGCGGGGAACGCCGCCAGCCTCGCGATGCCGGTCGGGGTCACGTCGGTGTAGGACAGGTCGAGCGCCGTCAGCCGCGGAAGTTTTGCCAGGTACACCAATCCAGCGTCGCCGACCGGAGATTTGGTGAGGTCAACGAGCGTCAAGTCTTCAAACTCCAAGAGCGCGGCCAAACCACGATCGGTGACGCCCGTCGATTGCAGACACACTGCGTCGAGCCTCGGCAAGCCGCACATCGACGCTAATTCTCGATCGCCCATATCGATGTCTGCCACGATCAGGCTGACGGGGCGAATGTCCTTCGCTGCCCGATCACGGGCATACGCTGACTGCTCTGGAAAGCGAGGCGGGAAGAGGCCGCAACTTCGCCACCCGCGAGAGAATTCGAGCTCCGGCCGTGCGGCAAGCAGCAAAATCATGTTCTCGCGAGGCGCACGCGAGCCGTCAAACAAAAGCAACTGCAGCTCCGGCAGACGATTCAAGTCGAAGCCGCGGAAACTCGCGAACCGGGTGTGCATGAGCGAGAGCTCCTTTAGACGAGGAGTTCGGTAGACCGCCGAAATGCCCTTTTCCGAGACGCGTGTAAAATTGACCGAGAGTTCTTCGAGCCGGGGGTGCTGCGGCAGAAAGGCGAAGCCCTTGTCGTCAAGGTCCGTGTCTGAAAGATCAAGCACTCGCAAGCGCGATAATCCGCCAAGGTGCGCCAGTCCCGGACCCTCAACTGCGGTGCCGCGCAGGTACAGCTCTCGTAGAGCCGAAAGGCACCTTATGCCCGCTAACCCATCATCGGTCAGATCACTTCGATCCACATCGAGTCGGCGAAGCCGCCGCAAGCGCTTCAGCGCTGCCAGCCCTGTGCCCGTGATCCGGCAACCGCTCAGATCGAGTTCTTCGAGTTGCGTGCAGGCGGCCAGGTGCGCCAAGCCGGCATCGGTTACTGAGCCGTCGCGCAGCGTGAGATAGCGCAGCCGCTTGAGTGCGGCCAATGGCGCGAGGTCGGCATCCGAAGCGCCTGAAATCGACAGATCTTCCAGCGTCCGTAACGTTGCGATCGCAGCGATGCCGGCGTCGCCCAAGCAATCATGTGTGGCGGACAAGAAGCGCAACTGGCGGAGCCCTTTCAAATGCACGGCCGCTTCGCTGAGCGCGCCGCATTCCTCATCCAATTCCAGGCTGCGCAACTCGTGGAGCGCGTCCAGGCACGCTGCCACTTCCTCGTCCGCGCGTTCCAGTGTCAAGTGCCGCAGTTTGGTCAGCGAGCGAAGCGCAACAGGATCGAACGCTGGTGGTGCTTCTGAGACGTCGGCGGATGACGGGCTGCAAAGCTCGATCCTCGCCTGATCCGGGTCGATCTCGAGAAACGAACGAAGGAGCCGAATCTGGTTCGCATCGACCGGCAAATCGCACCGGACGTCGCCGATGCGACAGCGCGCCAACCACCACGCCAGTCGATAGACGCTGTCGTTATCCGGCAAAAGTTCCTGCAGCCAGGAAGGCAAATCGAGTTGCACATCGCCGTAAAATGATTCATTCGCCGCTACGAGCTCTCGGTTGAATTCGGCGAATTCGCGACGTTGGTTCGCGGCGTCGGCTAAGGGAAGACCGACGACGGAGACGGCGACCATCCAGTCGGCCAGCGTAAACTGCCAAACACTATGGCGGCGCCGGCGACGCCACTCAACCGCCGCTACGACGCAGGAGAGGATGGCGAGCGCAGTGAATGTGTCGGCCGCCAATCCAGCGGCGTCGATATAGCAAACGTCGCGGGTCAGCGCCCACAGGTCCTCGCTGTGTCGCACGAGCCACGCGCAAGGCCAGCCGTGCTCGCAACCCATCGGTTTGCCGGTGTGCCAATGCAGGCGATATTCACCTGGAATGTTCGCCAGCGCTAGCAGTGCCGCCGGCAACGCAAGGAACACCCATGTCGAAAAATGCAGCCGAAGCCAGGGGCGGTGAGACGATTGTAAACGCATCCGTGCGGCTTCCATGCGACGTTCCTCGAACTGAGATTGGCTCGGTTGATTCTAGCAAACATTCGCTGATTTCGGCAGGCGAATCAGCAACCTGCCACTCTGCGCAACGCAGCAGCGACGCAGTCGATTGTCCCGGACGGCTCAAGTAACACGGGGTGGTGCAAGATTAGGGCCGATTCGCCGGCACGGCGACATTCGGCAAGATCGCCGACGATGCGGCAGCGCTTTTCGCTGCGGTGCGCGAAGCCGCGAAAGCCCGCGTCGATCGCCACGCCTTCTGCCTGTGCCGCGGCGATGAACTCGCCACGTGTGCGGCCAGCCATAGCAGCGTCGTACTGAAAGCCGACTTTGTAATACGCCGGCGTTGAACCCGCAGCCCGATTGACCAGCGGGTTAAGACAGGAGATTCCTGACAGTCCGGCGAGCAAACGCTCCACCGCGCCAGTGCGTTGCCGGTTGCGGTCGTGCAGCTTGGCGAGTTGCGGCAGCAAGACGGCTGCTTGCAACTCGCTGAGCGGAAAGGCGTGGTTGCCCTGTTCGCAGAAGATTTTTGCTCGCTGATGGGCCTCCGCGCTTCTGGTCAGAATCGCCCCACCTCGCCCCGACGTAAGCAACTTGCTTCCGCCGAACGACAACACCGTCACATCGCCCCAGGTTCCCGCCAGTCGATCTTCGACAACGGCGCCGGGCGCTTGGCAAATGTCCTCGACCACCGCCAGCTCGTGCTGCCGCGCAACCTCCATCACTTCGCTCATTGGCACCAAGCCGCCGTGAAGGTGCGAAACAAGCACGGCGCGAGTTTGCGGCCCGATCGCCGTGGACAATCGCTTTGGATCGAGATTCCAATTGTCCGGATCGATGTCCACGAGCACCGGTCGGGCGCCGATGGCTTCAATCGCGCGGAAGTTACCCGGATAATCGTAGCCGGCCAGGATCACCTCGTCGCGCGACCCAATCCGCAACGCTCGCAAGGCCAGCTCGACGGCGAAGGTGCCGGAACAGCATGGATAAGCATAGGTCAGCTCGAAAAACTCACTCAAAGCTTCCGCCAAACGCGGTACGTAAGGGCCGTGATAACGGCCCCAGCTCCCATCGGCAAAGGCCCGTTTAAGCGCCTCGCTTACTTCGACGTCGTTCGGCGGCCAATCCGTCGTGCCGCGCGGAACGCCTTCCATTTCGAAGCGATCTTCGTCGGGTGGTGTGTGCATTTGCAGGGTGGACTAGTGAGTTGTTGCAAGGCAGTGACTAGCGAATCGCGAAAGCATCGTCTAGTCTAAGACACGGTAGACGGTAGACGGTAGACGGGACGTCGAATTCATGCCCCGTCTACCGCCTACTGTCTACCGTCTACTGTTGCCGCTTCTCAGACAGCATTAATCCACCCGCTCGCTGATCCCACCAGTCCATGAAACGCACTCGCTTTGTGATGCTCGGCGGCTTTTTGGGGGCGGGCAAGACGACCGCCGTGGCGCGGCTTGCCCGGCATTGGATTTCGCAGGGCCGACGGGTTGGCCTGGTGACCAATGATCAGGCGTATGGCCTGGTCGATACGGAGTCGTTGCGGTCGCAGGGCTTCGACGTGGGTGAGGTGACGGGGGCCTGTTTTTGCTGCAAGTTCAACGACCTGGTGAGCACTGTCGAGCAGCTCGCCGCCGAGCGGCGGCCCGACGTGATCATTGCCGAACCGGTAGGAAGCTGCACCGATCTGGCCGCCACGGTGATCGAGCCGTTGCGCGCCTTGCACGGCGGCGAGTACGAGATTGCTCCCTTGGCCGTGCTGCTCAAACCGGAACATGGCCGGAAGATTCTGGCCGATCGGCCGGGCTTGGGCTTCTCGCCCAAGGCGGCCTACATCTTTTTGAAACAGCTTGAAGAAGCCGACGTGGTCGCGTTCAACAAGATCGACCAGCTTGAAGAGGAGAAACGCGAGGAGCTTATACGGCAGGTCCGCAGCCGTTTTCCTGGCAAGGAGGTACTTGCCGTCAGTGCCCGGCGTGGTGACGGTTTTGAAGCCTTGATCGCCGCGCTCGAACGCCCGGCAGGACGACGCTCGGCAACGCCCGAAGTCGATTACGACGTTTACGCGGCGGGCGAAGCCGAGCTCGGTTGGCTGAATTGTCGCGTGGCGATCGAGCGCGACGATCCCTTTCACGTCGACGACGTGCTGCTCGATTTCGTGACGCGACTGGCACGGGCCTGCCAGCGCGTGTCGGCCGAGCCGGCGCATTTGAAAGTGCTGGCCGCGTCCGACGGCGCGACGGCCATTGCCAACCTCGTCAGCTCCGACGCCCGTGCCGAATTATCACTGGCCTCGGGCGCACTCACGCCTTCGGCCGAGCTGACGGTGAACGCACGGGTGGCTGTCGCTCCGGAGTTGCTCGGCGAGCTGGTGCAGAACGAAGTGCAAGCGCTGGGCGCTCAGCACCGGCTCTGCTGCCGTTTGAACGACTTGCAAAGCTTTCGCCCCGGTCGGCCCGTGCCGACGCATCGCATGGAGGTATCCGGATAATGGCGCGGCACCAGGCATCAGGCATCAGGCACCAGGCATCGGGTAACAGCGCCTGACGCCTGATGCCTGACGCCTCGGAAATGGTGGGCTGGAGATCAAGACGACGTTGCCCCATCCAACGGCACTCGTGTTAAGGTAGGCTTAAGTATGCAATTCCGTCCGCTTGGCAATACCGGTCTAGAGCTTTCCTGGTTGAGCTACGGCGCGTCGTCGCTGGGCCAGGAGTTTCGCCCCGTCGATTTGAACGAAGCGGTCCGTTCCGTCCACGTAGCGCTCGACCTGGGGATGAACTTCATCGACAGTTCGCCCTATTATGGCCGCGGCTTGAGCGAATGCCTGCTGGGCGTGGCCCTGCGCGGCGTACCGCGCGATCGTTATTATCTGGGCACCAAGTTGGGCCGTTATGCGCCGAACCATTTCGACTTTTCCGCTCGCCGCGTGGTGGAAAGCGTCGACGTCAGCCTGGAGCGCATGGGCGTCGATTATCTTGACGTCATGCTTTGCCACGACATCGAATTCGTCGACATGTCGCAGATCGTCGAGGAGACGCTGCCCGCCTTGCGCAAGATTCAAGAGCAGGGCAAAGTACGGTTCGTGGGGGTGAGCGGTTACCCGATGAACATCTTTCGCTACGTGCTCGATCGCGCCCCGCTCGACGTGGTGCTCTCTTACAACCATTACACGCTGCAGAACACGATGCTGGCCGACCTGGCGCCCTATCTCAAGCAGAAAGGCGTGGGCATCATGAACGCGGCCCCGTTCTCGGCCCGGCTGTTGACGAATTCCGCCTTGCCGCCCTGGCACAAATCGACCGAAGAGGTGCGGAACGTCTGCCGTCAGGCGGCCGATCACTGTGCCGCGCGCGGCTTCGACATCGCCCAGCTTGCCTTGCAGTATTCCATCGCCCATCCCGACATGGCCACCTGCATCGTCGGCTCGGCCAACCCCGACAACGTCCGCAAATGGGTACAGTGGTCGCAAACGCCCATCGACCAGCAACTGCTCGCCGAAGTGCTCGACATTTTGCGGCCCATCCACAATTGGTTTTATGCCGAAGGGCGCCCGGAAAACGCGGACCGGAAAACTGAGGCCGGTATAATAGAATAGACACCGGCAGGCGTTTAATACAGGAACCCCGTTATGGATCCGGAAGAAGCTTCTTCGCGATGGCATCGCTGGGCGGTTTGCGGCAAGACTAGCCAGATTGATCAGGTACTTTCGTATCTGGGCGCGAACCTGCCGCAGGCTTGGAAGCGGCTAGATGGTAACGATCTGGCGCCGTTTGAGTCTCTCGTAAAAAAGGGCTCGACATGGTACGCCTTCACGGGCAATTCGCCTGTCGGAGCCGTTGTCAGCCTCGAACGGATCAAGGACGCCGAATTGCGAGGAGGCCGCGTCTTGTTCCCTGCGCCACCGTCTCCGGGGCCGACGGCTAATGTTAGCGCGCTGTGGGACGAGATCATCCGTCTATTGAATCATGGCATCATCCCCGCCGCTCGGGCCGCAGGTGCCGCTCTCCGGCTGCCTTCATCGGCGGACGTATTCTTCGCAGAATTGCCAATCGCGGTTCGCGATCGTCTCCAAGCGTTCGTCGATGCGGCACGCAAAACGTTGCCACTCAATCGGGAGGAGGCCGAGCGCTGGCACGAGTTCGTCGTCACCGCGTTTCGGTCGAGGACGGTGATTGACGGCAACATGTTCGTACACTGGCTCACTGAGAATGGTTGGCAGCAAGCACTTGCGAAAGAACTCAACCAGCGGTTGTATTACGAAAGTCTTCTTCTCTCGCGGTTCACCGACGAGGTGCTGGCGGTATGACGCCCATTGCTGCGGCGGTCACGACAGTTTTCGCGGCGCCAGCGCCGGTCTTGCTTCTCGATACGTGTTCCTTGCTCGATCTCTTCCGCCGCGATGTCACGCGGCAGCAACCACGCATTCCTCCGGTAGAAATCGACTACGCCGCAAGCGCAACGAGCTCAGTCCTGCATCCTGATCTCCAGGCAGAATTTACGGCGGCCGGTCTGGAGTACTTTACGTCCCTTCGGGCTGCGGTCGGATCCCTTCGCGCTCGCGGGCAACTCCCCTAATTCAAAAGTGGCGGCTGCCAAATGGCTCTGGGTTAATTACCAGATGGCCATGAGGAAAAACGCGACGACACCTGAGCCGATGACAACGATCTCAAACAGCCTGACCCACCTCCGCAGATCCTCCAACCATTCGCTAAGTAGTCTGACGACGGGTGCCTCAGCGGCCGGTGACCGATAGGGGTTCTCTTCCATCTCCCCATTATAGCGACTGAGTCGTCAGCGACATCTTGCGTGGAGGCGTCCATCAGTGTCCTCCGTGGTTTTCTTTAATTTGGGTGAACCGCGTCGCCCCTGATCCCCTCGTAAACAGTCGGGGGCTTACGTTTCTTTTTTACCTGTGAGCGGTGGCTGTGGTAGAAAGTGATTTTCTGCTCGCGTCAAGCAAGGGCGTGAGCGTTAGGGTGGATTCGTATGCCCGATTACGAACAACGGTTGCTTGCGTTCGCCCAGCGGATTGATGGCCGCTGGTGGATGTCTCAGATTGCGCTTTCGCACGAACATTCGGTGCTTTCGGCCGATGCCGAAAAGGGCCGCGAGCTGCTTGCGCGGCGGCTGAAAGACACCTTCGAATCGCTGCCGGTCGCTGAGCTTTATCAGCGGCGCTGGGGCTGGGAATACGAAGTGCGGCAAAGCGAGATCGTCGTTACGCCGCCTCGCGATGCCGCCTGGCAGCCGGTGACACTGCGCTTCGATTGGATTGCCTGGACCCCCGCGCCCGACGTCCATATCGCCTACGTGCCGGCACTCGATCTCGAAGTCCTGCAAGCGCGGGCCGAAAGGCTTCCGGCGGCCGTGGAACAGGAGATTCGTGCGGCGCTCGAGCGCTCAGGCGGCAAGAATCCACTCGAACACTTCGTAAGAATCGAGCGGCGATGCGGGCTCGAAGTCAGCGAGTTGCAGATCACGGTCGAGCTGCGCACGCCGAAGGAAATGGCGCAGCGGGCATTGGATCAGGAAGGGCCACAAGAGTCGGTGCTGAAACGAATCGCCTCCGATCTGACGCGGCAAAAGCTGCCCGAGGCGTTTGAGGCCGAAGTGGCCGTCGCTCAGCTCGCCGAGCTTCTGAGCGGCGCCGTGCCGCGGAGCGTGCTGTTGATCGGCCCCTCAGGTGTAGGAAAGACCGCGGCGTTTTATCAGCTCGTGCGCGAGCGAGCACGCCGCGAGTTGGGTCGCACGCCGTTCTGGGCTACCGGCGGAGCGCGGCTGGTGGCCGGCATGTCGGGGTTCGGTATGTGGCAAGAGCAATGCCGCGCCCTGTGCCGCGAGGCCGCCAAGAAGAAGGCGGTCGTTTACCTCGGCAACCTGGTGGAGTTGGCCGAAGCCGGCCGCTGCGCTTCGCAAAGCGAGAGCATCGCCACGTTCTTGCGGCCCCATTTGCTGCGCGGCGACCTTGTCGCCGTCGCCGAGTGCACGCCGGAGCAGCACGCGCTCTTGGAGCGCGATCTGCCTCAGGTGCTGCAAGCCTTCACGATGCTCAAGGTCGAGCAGCCCGATCGCGAGCGAGGCCGACGAATTCTCGAACAGCAAGCTGCGGCCGGGGCCCGCGAGGGCGGACGTCCCGACGCCCCGGCCATCGACACGCTCGACCGCTTGCACCGCCGTTACGCCGGCTACTCGGCCTACCCTGGCCGGCCTTTGCGGCTGCTAAAAAACCTTTCTCGCGATACCCCGCGCGGGTCGGCCGTTTCGGCGGCCGACGTAACGCGGGCCTTCGCCCGTGAAACCGGCCTGCCGCTGGTCTTGCTCGATGAGCAAACGCCGCTCGACCTGGCCGCCACCGAGCGTTGGTTCGGCGAGCGGGTGCGGGGTCAGCCTGAGGCCATTGAGCTGGTAGTCGGCTTGTTGGCCACGGTGAAGGCAGGCTTGACGCGACCGGGCCGTCCGGTGGCCTCGCTGTTGTTCATCGGCCCGACGGGCGTAGGCAAAACCGAGACCGCCAAGGCGCTCGCCGAATTCCTATATCAGCGGGCCGACCGCATGGTGCGGTTCGACATGACGGAGTACGCCGATTACGCGGCGGTCGAACGCCTGGCGGGCGGGGCGTTCGGCGCGCAGGGACTGCTCACGTCGCGCGTGCGCGAACAGCCGTTCACCGTGGTGCTGTTCGACGAATTCGAAAAGGCACATCCTCGGTTCTTCGACTTACTGCTGCAAGTGCTGGGCGAGGCACGGTTGACCGACGCCGGTGGCCGAGTGGCCGATTTCAGCAACGCCGTCGTCATCATGACCTCGAACCTGGGGGCCGACTCGTTCCAGCGCGGCATGTCAGGTTTTGCTCCGACGCCGGCCGGCAGCGACCAGGCGCGCGAGCACTTTGTCAGGCACGTGCGGCAATTCCTGCGGCCCGAGCTGTTCAATCGCATCGACCGCATCGTGCCCTTTGCTCCCTTGGATCGAGCCACGATTGCCGCCATCGCCCAGCGGGAACTGGCGGAAATCTACCGCCGCGATGGCATTGTCTACGGCGGTGTTTCGCTGGACCTATCGCCGGAAGTGACGGATCGCCTCGTCGAGCGCGGTTACGAGCCGCGATACGGCGCTCGGCCACTCAAGCGGGCCATCGAACGGCAGCTCTTGGCGCCGCTCGCCGCCGGCCTGAATGCCTATTCCGGCGACCTCGCCCGTACAGGCGAAGCGCGTTTGGACGATGGCGAGCTGAAGGTCGTGGTACGCGCGCGGCCCAACCGTGCGGGACGAACGGATCTTTCAACCGACGGCGACGCCATTGGCGCCGCAGAGCGGGCAACTTCATTGCGCCGCTCGCTGCAGGGCCTGGAGCGCTCGGCCGACGCGCTGCGGTTGCGCAATGAAGCTGCCCGCTTAACGATGAGCGAAGAACGTTGGCTGCGCGAGCAGCGGAAGGGGCGGTTTACCGCGCCGCCCGAAGAGCTTGGCAGGCTCTCCCGCCTGCGTCGGCTGTTGGACGAATTGGACGCCGTGACCGCGCGCGTCGTGGCGTTGGAAGACGAGACGCTGATGGACATCTACACCGCGAACCGATCCGGCCGTGACCGCCACGACGAGCTGAGAACGTTAACCGAACAGTGGCGCGAGCTGCTGTTCGACGTCTATGCCCAGCGCTACCTCGACGCCGATCGTGTGCTGGTGACGGTCTATGGCGAAGATCAACGCCAGGTCCGCGCATTATCGCATGCTTATTTTGCTCTCGCGCGCGGGCGTGGCTTGCGCTGCGATCTGCACCTGCTGAAAACCCACGATGCCCAGCGAGATTTTAACAAGCCGGGCGTGCGTCAGCTTCGTACGCAGGTGGAGCAACCCGACGGCACGGCGAAAGAAACCGTCATCGACGCGCTGAGGGCCGATTTAGCACTGTTCGACTGGCATGATGAAGAGCCCGGCGCGATCGGGGTGGCTCTGGTCCTGCACGGCCGGCTGGCCTACCCGCTGTTCGAGCCGGAGCGCGGATTGCACGTCTTTCGATATGTCAGTCGGACGCTCAAATGCCTGGTGGATATCGGCGACGGCACGCTGGATAAGTATGCCCCGCCTGCGGGCATCGGCCGGCGCGGCGCCGTCGGCCCGCAGCCGCTGCGCCGCACTTACAACATGGCGAGCGAGACCGCCGATGACGAGCGCCTCGGCAAGGGCCTGCAAGGGACCGGCCGCGGTATCGAGAACCTGATCGCGTTTGCAATGGAAGAATGGTTGCGGAAGGACGCCGAGAGTTTGCTGGAAACGTGATGGAGGATGGACTTCCTAGTCCGTCCCGACAACTGGTGATGGCGACCACGGAAGGCAAGTCAAAATGCAAAATACAAAAGTCAAAATGCAAAATGGTGATGAGTCAACGCTGAGGAAGCGGCGGGTAAGGCAACCGCGCCGCAAGGCGGCGCCGGTCCATTTTGACTTTTTCATTTTGCATTTTGCAATTTGACTTTTATGGACCTCAACATCCCCATCTACGTCGAGAGTTATAAGCCGCCCGGGCAACCGGCGCCGCTGTTCGTGTGCCGCGGGCTGTTCATCGAAGGGCCCGCGGCACAGGCGACGCAGTTGAACCGCGCGGTGAACGAGCTCGTCAAGCAGCTTAAGCGGCGGCTGGAAGCTTTGGCCCGCGAGCCACGGCACGACGATTTCCTCGCCGCAATCTTTTGCCCAGAGGTCGACGATCACCGTCTCGACCTGGCGTTCGATCTGCGATCTGGCTGGCAGCGCTGTCGCCTTTCGGTGGTGACGTTTCGCGCGCTCGGGCGGCGGCTCGCCTTTTCGCCCAGTTTGCCCGACGTGTGGTTCGAGGCGCCGGCCGGCGAAACCTTGCAGACGTGCACCAACCGCGTCTACGAACGCTATTTTCGCCAGCGCGAACGCGAAGAACGCGACGTCGCCGAGCTGCTCTCCAGTATTGCGCTAAAGGGACAAGCGTGGGTGACCACCGTCGAATTGAGCGTGAGCCTGGCGACGCTCATAAAGCCCAAGCCCGAGCAAGCGCTGGCCGCCCTTTTCGGCGGCGACGTGGCCGACGGCACGACGGAACTGGAAAACGTGGGGCGCTGCCTCGATTGGCAATTTCCCGACGACCTGACCCGCGCTCTGGGCCGCGATCGCGAAGTCGAGGAGCTGTCGCGGTTGCTCACCATGCCTGAACGCCGGCCGGTCTTGCTCGTCGGTCCGCGCCAGTCGGGCAAAACGACGGTACTGCACGAGTACGTACATCGCACGGTGGCCCGGCGAAAATCGCCCTTCAAGGCCCGGCACAACGTTTGGTTATTGTCGCCGCAACGGCTGATCGCCGGCATGTCGTATCTCGGCCAATGGGAACAACGCCTCCTGGCTATTTTGAAGACGGCCCGCAAGCGCGATCACGTACTCTACTTTGACGACCTAGTGGGCGCCTATCGGGCGGGCGTGTCGCGCGATTCGAAGCTGTGCGTGGCCGACGTGCTCAAAACGTACGTCGAGCGCGGCGACGTGCGCGTGCTGGCGGAAATGACGCCGGAGAAATGGCAAGTCTGGCGCGAACGCGATCGCGGCTTTGCCGACTTGTTCCACGTCATTCCGATCGTCGAAACCGACGAGCGCGAGACGCTGCGGATTCTGGTATCGGTGTTGCGCGGGCTCGAGGGTCGCCATCGCACACGGTTTGCCGTCGAAGCACTGCCGGCCGCAATGGAGCTCGTGCGGCGCTATGTCCGCGACGCCGCCTTTCCCGGCAAGGCCGCCTTGTTTCTGGAGCACGTGGCCGCCAAGTATCCGTCGGGCGAGGTCACGCGCGACACGATTTATCAAGAATTCGCAGCCAAAACCGGGCTGAGCGCGTCGTTTTCCGACCGAAGGCAAAAGTTGCCGCGCGACGAGATCGTCGCCGCCTTGGGCCGCGAGGTGATCGGCCAGCGGCAGGCCATCGACGCCGTGGCCGACGTGGTATCGATTGCCAAGGCCCAGCTCAATGATCCTCGCCGGCCGCTGGGCTCGCTGTTGTTTGTTGGACCAACCGGCGTCGGCAAAACGCAGTTGGCCAAGACGCTGGCCGCCTGGCTGTTTGGCGATGCCGAGCGGCTGCTGCGGTTCGACATGAATGAATTCGTCGCGCCGGGCGCTGCGGCCCGCCTCGTCGGCACATTTGCCGACCCGGAGGGGCTCTTGACCAGCGCCGTGCGCCGGCAGCCGTTCTGCGTCGTGCTGCTCGACGAAATCGAAAAGGCCCATGCCGACGTGTTCGACCTGCTGTTGCAAGTGATGGGCGAAGGCCGGCTCACCGACGCTTTGGGCCGCACCACCGACTTCGGCAACGCCATCGTGATCCTGACCTCAAACCTGGGCACGCGCGGGGCCGGCGCAGCCGTGGGTTTTCGCAGCGACGCCTCGAACGATGCGCCACATTTTTTGCGGGCGGTGGAACGGTTCTTCCGTCCGGAGTTTTTCAACCGCCTCGACCGCATCGTGCCGTTCGACCGGCTCAGTCGTGACGAGGTACGCCAGATCGCCGAGCTGGTGATTCGCGGCGTCTTGGTCCGCGAGGGGCTGGTGCGCCGCAAGTGTGTGCTCGAAGTCGAACCGCAGGCGCTCGATCGTGTGGTCGAGGCGGGCTATCATCCCACGCTCGGCGCACGGGCGCTCAAGCGCGAAATCGAGCGGCAATTGACGCAGCCGGTCTCTCTGCGGCTGGCCGCCACCCCGCCCGACGCATCGACGGTGATCTCCCTTTACCCCGCTCCGGACGGCATCGCCGTCGAAGTGCAAACGCTTGTCGAGGTTCAATCAGCCTCGAATCGGCGTCGGGCCGAGGCGGCCGGCGACGATCTCGAACGCTGCCAGCAGCGCTTGCAGGCCATCCAGGCAATGCTCGCGCGTGTTGAAACGAGCTGGGCAGGGCGCCGACCTTCAGGAACCATCGAGCCAGGTAAGATCGCCCTGGAGCATTACCATTATTTCCTGGTCAAAGAGCGGGCCGGCCAATTGCGCGACGATGTCGAGCGACTGGCCCAAGAACTCGAACGTCCGGTCCGCAGCACACTCCCACCGGCAGCGGTTGGCCCTGTGCGACACAAGAACCTGGCGAGATGGGAGCAGGGCGGCGACCGGCATCTGTTGCGCGAGCTGGCGGCCGTAGACGACATTCACGCTTATCTGCGGGAAGCATTCAGCGCTGCGCCTCGCTTTGGCCAGCAGCTTGCTCACCAGGTCGAGCAACTTGAATATCAGGCGGCATTGGTCGAAGTGATCTCGCGATTTTACAGCGCCGCAAACGCCGACGCAGTGATGGTGATTTCGGCGCAGGGCCAACGGCAGGCGCTGGCCAACGATTTGTCGCGCTGGTATTGCGACTTGTTCGGCGAAGGTCTCTCGCTCGATTGCCAAATGTTGGAGCTAGACGACCCGCTAAAGGCGATGGTGATCAGTGGACCGCACGCGCTGCGCATCGCGGGCGTGGAACGGGGCACGCACTTGTTTTGCCCACGGCATGCCAATCTCGTGCCCGTACCCGTCTGGGTGCTGCCCGTGGCGAACAGCGACGCCGCGGCAACCGTGGCCGAGTTCTCCGGTCGTCGCCGCGAGTGGCTGCGGTCGTTGCAGGATGGCAGTGGGCGCGTTGATGGCAATCCGTATCCGTTACCGCAAGTCGTGCGGATCTACAACGCCGAAGGACCGACGTTCGACCTGCGCAGCGGATTATCGGTGCCCGGCCGCCCGACGCCCGACGACTTGCAGACGTTCGTGCTCGCCGCGCTACCGCTGCCGCCAGAGTTGGTGAGTTTTGTATAGTAGGAATTTAGTCACGACGATGTCGACAAATTGGTGGCGAGACATCAGTTTTGTACTATACTCCACGCGGGTCGGACTGCGGTCATTTTGGTGGCTGGGGCAGAAGCTGGCCGGGGAGCAGTCGGGCCATCGCAAAGACACTGCCGGCCAGCGATGCCCCGGTGATGGCGACGACCGGGGCATCGCCTGGCCCTATCGCGTGTTGGCAAGTGTTGGTCTTCTCGGCCAGGCTCTGCCCCAGCCACCACTATTGTTCGACTTGCTGAATGCCGAATCGCGCACGGCGATTTAGCCGTGCCCATCCGCGGTTCATGTAAAGTCCGTCGGTTCCGCAAAGCTCGCTTGCGCAGGGACGGGATGCTGGTTGGCATACGCCGTGGAAGCGAGCCACAGTTTGTGGCGCTTCTTGAACCAGTCATGCACGAACAGGTTCGACGCGATTACCGTGGCGGCAATGCAAACGGCCACCGGCGACAAGAAGGCAAACGCGATCAGCACGGGTGCGATTGTGGTCGCCGCGATGCAAACGGTCACGGTCGCCAGGCGGTGGAGGAGCTCTCGCCGTTCGTCGGGTGTCAGGTGTTCGATCAACAACCGATCGCGTTGGGATTGGAAGGGCAGCCATACCAGCGATCCAAACGCCCCGATCGTTTGCCACGTTAGAACAAACGGACTCATCGTAGGAACGGTCGCAACGCGCCTGCCCGGGACAAACGTGTCAGGTTGCGGCGGCGCCTTGGGCTCGCGCAGCAAATCTCGTATCTCATACAGCACGAGCACGCCGACCGAAACGACGAAGGTCGCAAACAGTGCCCATAACTCGCCCGCTACGAAGCGATACACACCCCAACGCAACAAGGTGACAACGATCCCTACGAGCGAAATCGCGGCGCCAATTGCGACCACCAGCCGCGCCAGGGAAACGAGCAGGGCAAAGGGCAAGGTGGCTAGCGAACCTTTCGGCCGCCGGCCGCAATACGGGCAGGTCGCCGTGTGCAGAAGATCCGCCGTGATGCCCACGCTCGGTGGCAATTGCGGATCGCTCTTTTCCGCCATCGATTCGAACTTTACCGCCGGGGCCTGCGTGTCAAGGCTTTCCAACTGCATCCTCTTTCACGGCTGCCGCCAGCGCGGCGACAGCCCAACAGGTGGCGGGCGTAGAAATGAACTGGTCTTCGCCGTGCGGGTCGCCGTTGTCGAAATACGGCTGCACCGGTTTGGAACGCGATCGCACGTGCCAGGAGCCGTCGTTGCCCTGGGTCGAAAGAAGGTGTTTTGTTCCACGCTGATACGCTTCGTCCGTGGGATCCGAGCAGGTTGCCTGCAAGATCCAGAGCGTTTGCCCCGTGGCGTAGGCGTCGCTTTCCATGGTATCCAATTGTGCCCAACCTCCGTCGTCGCGCTGCGCAGCGAGCACAGTCTTCCGCGCCTTTGTAATTTCGTCAGC
>DASSFG010000314.1:0-2322 GCA_035694685.1 Pirellulales bacterium | reverse complement strand
ACAACCTCTTTCAGACAAGCGACCAAGTGCTCCAGGTTATCACCGGCGATCGTCATGCGGACGAGTGGCCCCTCCGACTGCTTCACCACTAGAAAGTAGCGATCACTGAACTCGTCATCTTGAAGCAGCTCCACTGCCGATGACGTTGCCTCGCCAAGCATCAGCCGAGTAGGTGAGGACGGCGCGGTGGACTTGCCAGCCAAACTTGCAGAAGAAGCAAGCATCGCTATCGCGTCGTCAAGAACCTGCAACGAAGCGATTTCGAATCTTAGGTAAATCGACGGCCCCTCGATCTGAGCGAACCAACGCGTCGCACCAGAAGTCATCTCGTCGATAGCGATTTCCCACGAACCTGACGAGCCCACACCTGCGAGCCCCAATTGCGTTGACTCGGCGTCGCTTAATGTTCGCTGCTGTTTGAAAGTTGACATCTATTGATAATCCAATCGCCCTCAGGGCAAAACGTTGCCATCTAAATCAACTCTCGTGCGGCCTGCTCTGCCCCCATTCTCCTGAACGTCCCAATGATCCGGATATGTTCCGTGTGCCCGGTCTTTGATCCAAATGCGCCCCTGAGTGTCAACATAGCCGTATTTGCCTGCTTTGGGGCCGTGTTCGACCAGCGCCTTCTTAATGATTGACTCTCCCTTTCGGTTTTCGTCAAGCTCCGGCTCGAACGGCATCGTGCCGCTCGTCGGCAAGCCCGCTCTCATTATCTGTTCACGAATCTTCTCGTACGGGTCGGATCCATCGGGCACATTGCTCGGCACCGGCGCGACGCTCTTCCCACGGGAGTTTGGCAAACCAAGACAGCTACTCAACCATACACCCAAAGTCTATCATGCAAAGATGCATAAGACTACCTTTGGTTGGTCGAGAGGTTCCTTTGGGAAAAGGGATTCGGCGATCGTCGGCTTTCCGATTATGCGACCCCTCGCGCACCATTACTCATGCCTGAACTGATTTATCTCGACAACAACGCCACCACTCCTCTCGCTCCCGAAGCCGCAGAGGCAATGCAGCGGGCGGCGAAGGATTGCTGGGGAAATCCGTCGAGCCAACATCGCTTCGGCCGCCGTGCGCGGCAGGTGCTGGAAGACGCACGAGAGGCCATCGGCGGACTGCTGGGCGCCGAGCTCGGCGGTTTTCCGCCGGATCGGGTCATCTTTACTAGCGGCGGAACCGAGGCGAATAACCTGGCGATGTTTGGGCTGGCTGGCTCGAAGCCGGGCCATCTGATTATTTCGCAAGTCGAACACCCGGCGGTGAGCGAACCGGCCGACGTACTGGCCAAGCGCGGCTGGTATGTCGATCGCCTGCCCGTCGGAAGTGACGGCGTCGTGCTCGTCGATCAGTTGCGCCGCCTGTTGCGGCCCGACACGCGGGTGGTTGCGGTGATGCTGGCCAACAACGAGACGGGTGTATTGCAGCCGGTGGAACAAATCGCCCGGATCGCCGCCGAGGCTGGTGTGCCGATGCACACGGACGCCGTGCAGCCGGTGGCCAAGCTGCCCGTCCATTTCCACCAGCTTGGAGTTACCACGCTCACCGCCACCGCTCACAAGTTTCACGGACCGATCGGCATCGGCGTGCTCCTCGTCAAGGCCGGCGTCGAGTTGCCGCCGATGCTCTTCGGCGGGCACCAGCAAGACGGCTTCCGCCCCGGCACCGAGCCGTTCGTGCTGGCCGCCGGAATGCGATCGGCGCTTGAAGCCTGGCGCCACGAGGGCGACGCATGCCGACGCCGATTGCAGGCCTTGCGCGACGAATTCGAGTCGCTGCTTTTGGCCGAGTTCCCCGAGCTGGTCATTCATGGACGTGAATCGCCGCGACTTCCGCACACCTCGCACCTGGCTTTTCCGGGCGTCGATGGCCAGGCCCTGGGCATGGCCCTCGACCTGGCCGGTGTGGCCTGCTCAACCGGTTCGGCGTGTGCCAGCGGTTCCAGCAAACCATCGCCGATTCTGCTGGCGATGGGTGTCGACGAGGCGATTGCCAAGGCCAGTTTGCGGTTCAGCTTCGGGCTGGAATCGACGCTCGCCCAGACGCACGAAGCGGTCCGCCGCATTGTCTTGGCCTACAATGCTTTGCGACAATCAAAAAAGCCGGATATTTTCGCCGCGGCGGGTCGCGTTGCGGGTTCAAATCCGTTATAATCAGCGGTTTGTCTCAAGAACGATTTTTTGCCGTGTAGGCGTGTTATCGATTGCCTTGTGATGCTGACTTTAAGTCTGCATTGCTGGCGTTTTCCGCGGCACTGCCCGCACGGCGGCTCAAGCTGCGGCAGTTTGAGGACGGACCCGAATTTGACAAACGGCGTTG
>DASSFG010000313.1:0-2849 GCA_035694685.1 Pirellulales bacterium | reverse complement strand
ATTGCCGCTTTTGTCGAACGCAAGGCCGACAAAGTTTTCGCCGTCGATCGGTGAATACGACGCAACGGGCGTAGGAACAGCCTGGTTTCCGGGTACAGCGGCGGATGCGGCATATTCCTGAATCCCCAGCGCGCTGGAACTGACGTAGATGTTGCCGTTGGAACCAACGGCCAGATCGTTGGGAAAGTCCTGTGTGCCGTTTGGCAAGCTGAACTCGCCCAGCAGGTTGCCGCTGCGGTCATAGTGGTAGACCGCACTGGTCGAGTAGCCCGCGGCCCAAAATGTTCCGTCAGGCGCGGCGGCGATCGCCTCGGCGCCGCTGCCAACGACGCCGCTCGTCACTCCGCTTTGCATGCCGACGGACGTGATCGCGCTCGACGAACTGACGTATACGGAAGCGACAGTCGTCCGCGCAATCGCCAGCGGATCGGATACCGTGGCAACGACCGTCCCATTGCTGTTGGGACCGCTGAACTGGAGAATCTCATCGTTGAGCCTGCTCACGACATCGAGGTTGCCCTGGGAATCAAACGTCAGCTTGCGGGCCTGATCGATACCGGCCGATGCATACTCGCTCAATTCCCACGTGCGGAGATCGAACTCATAAACGGCGTTGCCGGCGTAGCTGGAAATGTAGAGGTTGCCGTCGGGGCCTACGGTGATGGCATCCGGAGAAGCCAGGCGCGAGTCGCTGAAGATGACGCCGCTCGATTGCAAGGCCAGGTCCATCTTGATCACCGAATTGTGCACAAAGTCGATCGCGTATAAGTAGCCGTTCTCGATCGCCATCCCTGTCACCTCGTCACCGGGAAACGCCATCTGGCGCAGCAACTGGCCTGACGGCGAGTATTCCTGGATTCCCACCCCATCGCTGCTGACGAACAAATTGCCATCGGGGCCGAGGATCATATCGGTCGGGCCCTCAAGCACGCCCGCCGGTAACGCGAATTGACCCAGCAGATTGCCTGCCTGGTCCAAGTGCTCGATCGAGTTCGTATAGTTCGAGTAGTTGATCGTAGCGGCGTAAAAGGTTCCGTCGGGCGCCGACGCCAGGGCGTTGAAATAGGTCGATGGCGTGGTGATGAGCGTCTGCGGTGATGCTGCTTGCGACGGAACCTCGCTGACGGCCCCTGTGGAGCCGATCAAGAAGCTGTCGATGGCCATTAGGCGGCGCTGTTCAAGCGGCTCAATGCGCAGAGCGCTCGCACTGGCGACACTTCGTGGTCGGCCTCGGCGGCGGCGCGATGAGATCTTGCCCGGCTGTCGCTTAAATAGGTCGCGGAAGAGGTGAAACATGGGTTCGTTCCTTTGGTTCAGGGGAATTGGTCCGCGCAACCCTGCCCTAACACCCGTGGCGGCAAAGGGTTGCGCTTCGTCATAGGGAAAACCGCTTCTCGCCCCTCACTACCGGTACGAACGAGTTGCTAGAATCTAAAACCTGTTGGCAGATTTTTTGGGCTCATATCTTTCGATTGCTTATGGAGTCGACGTCCCTCACGCTGCTCGAGCGGCTGCGCATGAATGGCGACGAGTCGGCCTGGCGGCGGTTTGTCGATCTTTACACGCCGCTGTTGCACCTATGGACGCGGCGGGCAGGCTTGCCCGAGGCCGACGCGGCGGACATCGTGCAAGACGTGCTGCTCACCGTCACGAATGAAATGCCGCGGTTTGCCTACGACGTCGACCGGAAGAATTTTCGCGGCTGGCTCAAAACGATCACCATCAACCGCTGCCGCGACCGGCAACGCAAGAAAGCACCCCTCAACGCGGCCGACGTCGATAGCGCGGTTTTCGAGTCTGCGCCCGGGTCGGCAGGCGACGAATTCTGGGAAAAGGAATACCATCAGCACCTCTTCCAACAGGCGCTGGCGGTCATGCAGGCCGAGTTCGAAACGAAGACCTGGCGGGCCTGCTGGGAAATGGCCGTAAACGAGCGGCCCGTGAAGGAGGTTGCCGCCGAGTTGGGCATGAGCGAAGCGGCCGTCTACGTGGCAAAGAGCCGAGTTCTACGTCGCTTGCGACATGAGTTGTGGGATCTCTGGGAGTGACTCATGGGCCATCCTTTCGCGTCCACTGGCGCTTCAATTAAGCTCGATACGTGTTCGCCGCCGTGTCCGGGATTGCCGATCAGCCGCTGCTGGCGAGGATCGATCTGGTGTAACGACGAGTCAACCCAATTAAGCCTGGCCGTTGTCGCGGTTACGGCCAGAACTCTCACGAGTTATGCTACGCACAGTGCGCCCATCTCGCGAGGGACGCTGAATAGGCCGGGCCAGCGTCACTGACTCGCCAGCTTAATCGGCAGCTCCTTGGCGCCGGTCTCGGGCCGGTGCTTGAGCAGTTCGCTGAGCTGAAAGGCAAAGTAACGCTGCGTGGCGGCGGGCTGGCCGTCGGTGGAAGCGTTGGCCACCCAGAGCTTCGTCGATCGTGGTTCAAACAGGACGTTGTGCAGGTTCGATTTCATGGCGACGGGACAGTCCATCAGGTGCAACGCGCTGGCCGCATCGAACGTGCCCGCCTGCTCGCGCACCCGCCGGGCAAGTTCTTTGTAGCGGTCGCCGGCCGAGAGCAGCACCGTATCGGCGGTGGGCTCAGGCAACCGCGGATGGGACTCGCCCGGTTTGACCAGCTCGAATGTGTTCCAATGCGCTGCCAGGCCGACCGCCGAATTGTCGTCGCCGTCGGCCACGACATAGTAGTATTCGCAAGTGCGCTTGCTGTCGCGGAAAATGGCCACGGCTTCATCTAGCGTTTCGGCTTCTTCGAGCACGCGGCGCACGAGAAAAGCCATCGGCGTGCCGCCCCAATGTCCGCGTCCCCCACCGCCCATCTCGCCGACCGACACGTGC
>DASSFG010000312.1:0-6829 GCA_035694685.1 Pirellulales bacterium | reverse complement strand
GCAGGTGACAAATAGGAATCCGGATGACAACGGCATATCAATCAGTTGTAGGAGACCCTTGCGTTCTCCAGTCCCAGCGAGGCCAGCATCTCCAGCAGCTTTTTCGCAGCGGCTGCGGCGAACTCGGGGTCGTTGATGTGGCGGTCAACTTCGACGATCTCGACGCTCTCGGCCGAGTGACGGATGGCGTCAAAAATCGCCTGTCGGGCTTGCGGATCGTCGAAAGGTTGGCCTTCGCGGTCCAGCGCCGAGACGCCTCGCCGGGGCAGGAACACGGCGACCGGTCCCGCCGCGGCGGCCAGCTTGCCGCCGATGTCGGCGCCGATGGCCGCGTTTTCACCTGGATTGGTCCGCATCAAAGTGACGTTGGCATTGTGGCAGCAAAACGTGCGGCCGGAGAACCGCGCCGGCACGCTATCGGGAGCGTAGAAATTCACCATGTCGGTGGCGCCCACCGACACCACCTGTGGAACGCCGCGCCGCGCGGCGGCCGTCAGCCGCGTCGGGCCAGCCGTTAAAAAGCCGCCCACCAACTCGTCGGCCAGCTCCGTGGTGGTGATATCGAGCACGCCTGCGAACTGACCTTCGGCGATGAGCGATTCCATCGCCTGCCCGCCGCTGCCAGTGGCGTGAAACACGATCACCTCGTAACCCGCGTCTTCCAGCACCCTGCGAGCGTGTTCGACGGCGGGCGTGGTCACACCGAACATGGTGGCGGCGATCAACGGACGGTCGTCACGCTCTACGGTCGCCGACTTGAACGCCGCCATGCCGGCCATGGCCCGCGCCGCCTGGCTAAGCACCGCACGGCAGATTCGGTTCAATCCCACGATATCGACCACGGAATTCAACATCAAGATGTCTTTGTCGCTGACGAATTGCCGCACCTGCCCGGAAGCCAAGGTGCTGACCATCAGCTTCGGCAGGCCCAACGGCAGCACACGCATGGCGGCCGTGCCGATTGTGGTGCCGGCCGAACCGCCGAGAGCGAGAACTCCTTCGACATCTCCGGCGGCGTGCAGACGAGCCATAAGTTTGGCGGCGCTTTCCGCTGCGGCGGTCACCGCCCTTCCGCGGTCGCCTGCACGCACTAGCTGGGTCAGTTCGTGTCCGCCTTCGGCAAACAGCGCGTCGCGCGGGATATCCGCCGCGATGGTTGACTCACCGAGACAACCGACGTCGACGAGCCTGACCGCCACTCCATATTGGCGCAGCAAGTCTCGCACATAGGCCGCTTCGTGCCCCTTGGTATCGAGCGTTGCAAGCACATAGATGCTCATCCCTCATCCCTCATCTCTCATCTCTCATCCCTCATCCCTCATACGAAGTTTCGCACCGGTCGCAGAGCGCCGTCTTCTTTGGCTGCGAGAATTGCGACGAGGTTGCCCTGCTGATTAACTGCCGCGAGCTCGCCTTTGCAAACATGCGTTTCACTCCGGATGGCAAGCCCATGCTGAATCCTCTCAACCTCAGTGTGCGAAAGCACGACCGTCGGCAGCGAGGAAACGGCGTTTAACGACGGCCGCAACCATTCGGCCAAGTTCTCACGCGTCAGCCGCTCAGTCAACCAGGCATCGGCAATTTGAAAGGATCCGATTGCCGTGCGCACGAGCGCCGACATGACCGTGGCCGTACCGAGCGACTCGGCCAGGTCGCGACCGAGGGAGCGGATATAGGTACCCGAACCACATTCGACGTCGAGCACCAGTTCGGGATATTCATAGCGCGCTACTTCCAGTCGATAAACCATCACCGGACGCGGCGCCAATTCGACTTCGTGCCCAGCACGGGCCAGATCGTAGGCCCGGCGGCCTTGCACCTTCAAAGCCGAATAGGCCGGAGGACGCTGCTCGATACAGCCCACCTTTTTCGCCGCCGCAATTCGCAGCTCATCGAGCGTCGGTCGCCGAGCGTCAGTCAAGAGGCGGACGTCTCCCTCGACGTCTTCGGTATCGCTCTCGCGCCCCAGCAAAAAAGTGCCTGTATATCGTTTCGGCATCGCCTGTACGTATTCGATGAGCCGCGTGGCGGCGCCCACGCAGATCACAAGCACGCCGGAGGCGAGCGGATCGAGTGTTCCCGCATGGCCGGACTTAGCGGGCCGCACCAGCCGCTTGACGCAATCGACCGCTTCCCGGGATGTCATCCCCGGCGCCTTATTTACGTTGACGACGCCCGACTTTTTTTCAGTGAAGTCCATGTCAGCACTTTAATAGCGCGGCACTGGCCTCTGCCAGCCGATCGATGTCATCCCTGCCGTTGTACAGGTGACACGATGGCCGCAGGAGCCGTTGTCCCTGCCAGGCGAAGATCGGTATCTCTATGCGGTGCTGCTCCCACAACGCACGTTGCAATGTCTCGGTTTCGCCGCCGGCGATGCACAGCGAAATCATCGAACCATACCACTCTTGGCTGTCGGGCACGAGTGGCCTGGCTCCGATGCGCTCCGAGAGCGCATGCCGAGCGTAGCAGGCCAGTGTGTGGCTATGGTCGCGGAACGTCCCGACGCCGATTTTCGTCAGAAAGTCGATGGCCGCTGGCACGGCCAGAAAGGCCGAAGGATCGCGCGTGCCGACCCAGTTGAACTCGTCGCGCCAGCTCGCGGCATCTCCCTCCAATGCACGGCCCCAACTCAGCAGCGGCGGTTCAACCGTCGCCTGCCGGCGAGGATGGACGTAAAGAAAGCCGCTGCCGAGCGGCGCACATAACCACTTGTGACAGCTCACCGTGTAGTAGTCGCAAGCGATGCGGTCGAGATCGACATCGAGCATCGCCAGCGCGTGCGGCCCGTCGATGCAGGTGGCGATGCCCAACTCGCGCGCTCGCCGACAAAGCGCCTCGACGGGCAGCACAATGGCCGTCGGCGAAGTGACGTGGCTGAAGACGGCCAGCTTCGTGCGTTCGGTTGCCGCGGAGAAGAGCGTCTCGACCACCTCCTCGGCGCCGGTGATCGGTACGTGCAGTGGTTGTACGACGAGTCGGGCGTCTGCGTGGCGGCAGGCCCGTTCCCAGATGCGCAAAACCGCGCCGTATTCGTGGTCGTTGACCAACACTTCGTCGCCCGGTCGAAGCTCGACGCTGTCCGCGACGACGTTCATCGCGACGGTGGCGTTTTCGACCAGCGCCAGGTTCTCTGCGGCCGTGCCGACAAGGTCCGCCAGGCGGCGCCGACACTCGGCCTGGCAGGGGCCAAGCTGCCGCACGAGAAAATCGTGTGGATCGGCCTCGATGCGATCGAGCCACTGTCGGCGAGCCTGCGACACCTCGCGCGGCGTCGGCCCAAACGAACCGTTGTTGAGATAGGTCACGCCCTCAGCCAGCGACCACGCCGAGCGCCATGCGTGTGTGTTGTCCATCATGCCTCGAATAATTCTGATCCCAAGAACAACGGCGGCTCGACGGATTCGTTCGAGCCGGCAAACGAGAATCAATATAACATCTGCCGAGCGTGCCAAACCTTCCCTGACGAGCTATCTATGAGCGACGTATGGAGCCCGCAATGTCGTGATGTCGCCGGCCAGGAATGCGTGCAACGCTCGCCCCATACCTCCAAGCTGTGGTAAGATGGCGGACATGAAACCACCGCCGCTTAAATGCGAGTATGCGATCCGCACGCCCGTCGAGCAATCATCCCTGCGGCGTGATGGTCAATTTCTGCGATGGCCACAGCCGCTTCATCGGTGAAGACATCGACTACTTGGTCTACTGCAAGCTGCTGACTTCCAACGACGCCGAGTGCAACGACACCGGTGCGCTTGAGCCAGTGCCGGCCGATTCGTCCAACAGCTATCAGATCATCCGATTCGGCGGACTAGACGAATCGAAAATCAACTGAGCAATACCGTGCTTGCAAAATCCGTGACCTGGGCGTCAATGGACGTTATGGTCAAGGTAGGAACTGGAGTCGGCCTACATGTCGGCATTTCTTCTCGTGGCACGGAAAGGCGCCGCTTTGTGCGTCGTGCTGGCGATGGTTGCGTTCGGCACTCTGCCCGGATGCGCGAGCCGCACCGATCCTGCTAAGGCCAACGCGATTGCCGCCGTTGAGCGATGGGCGGGCAAATCAAACGCGACCCGCAGGGGAACGTCGTCGAGGTGGCTCATCGAGCAGCTTTGGAAGGAGCCGGACGGCGTGATCTTTTGGCAGGCACGGCTCTCGCCGGCCGACTTGCTCGATGGCACGTCGCATACCCTGCTGATCGCCGAAACGCGAGAACAAAACGCCGCCGTCTGGATCGACGGCAGCACAGCCGCAGTCTCAACGTTGATTTACGACCCCAACGCCGCCGACTATTCCGATGCGGTAATCTCGCTCGATTACACACCTTATTATCCTTCGGGCGGGCAGGGCATCGACTGTCTTTGGGCGGCATCGAGCCAGCATGCCGGCGGCGCCAATCACCTCTTCGCCGACGGCTCAGTGCAGTTTCTTTTCGATGAAATTGCCCTGCCTGTCTATGAAGCCCAGACCACTCGCGCCGGCGGCGAAGCCCTTGACGAGCCGCAAAAGTAAGCAGTCGGCTGAAAAACCACGCCTTTCCGCGCGGCAGGCGGCATGTTCTAATGCCTGGGCCGGAACAGAAGAATAAAGGACAGGAGATTATGTCAGGAAGATTTTTTCGCCCGTTTTCCGCCATGCTGCGCGCCCGCAGGAAGGAGATCCGAAAACAGCCGCCCGGTCGGCGCTCTCGTCTTGAATCGCTCGAATCGCGCACCTTGCTGGCCAACGATCCGATCGTGACGGTCGACACCAACTTCGGCAACTTTCAGATTCAGTTGTATCCCAGCGCCGCCCCGCAGACGGTCGCCAACTTCCTGACCTACGTCGACGACGGCGCCTATAACGACGCCATCTTCCACCGTTCGGTGCCCGGCTTCGTCGAACAGACCGGCGGCTTCCTCTCGCCCACGAGTACCTTCAGCGGCAGTACGTCTCAGTTCACTCCAATCACCACCAATTCGCCCATTCCATTGGAATACAACGTGCCCAACACGCTGGGCACGGTGGCCATGGCCCGCGGCAGCACCACCAACAGCGCTACCAGTCAGTGGTTCGTGAACCTGGCCGACAACACGCAGTCGCTGGGCACGTCGAACGGCGGCGGTTACGCCGTCTTCGGCCAGGTCCTCGATGGCGGCATGTCGGTGCTGAATGCCATCGCCGCCTTGCCCGTCGATAACGTCGATAACGGCACCTTCAGCCAGTTGCCGGTAAGCTCCAGCAACCAGCTTGCACGCATCACGTCGGTCACCGTCGATAGTATCGACGGCACGGTGTTTACCGACGTGAACGGCAATGCTCAGTTCGACGTGGGCGAATCGGGCCTCGCCGGACGCACCGTGTTTCTCAATAACGACGGCAGCGGCGTGCCCGACGCCAACAACCCTTCGACCACGACCGACGCCAACGGCAATTATCACTTTTCTGGCCTGGCCGCCGGCAGCTACACCGTTGCAGAGGTGCTGCCGGCGAACGCCAGCCTGACCACCCCGCTCCAAACCGCGACGGTCAGCGCGGACCACACGGCGTCGGGCGTCAATTTCGGCGAGCGGGTGGCGGTTGAGGGCTTCGTCTTTCAAGACGCCAATGGCAATGGCGGCTTCGACCCGGGCGAGTTGCCCGTGAGCGGTCGCACCGTTTTTCTCAACATCGACGGCAGTGGAGTGCCCGATGCCAATAACCCCTCGACGACCACCAATGCCAACGGCGTTTACTATTTCGCAAACCTGGCGCCGGGTTCTTACAGCGTGACGGAGGTCGTGCCCACGGGCGTGACGTTGACCACCCCCGCGACGCGCGCCGTCGTCGTGCAGGCGGGCCAGACGACGCTGAACGTCAATTTTGGCGAGCAGCCTCCGGCACTGAACAACAATCAGAAGTACGTCGATCAACTCTATCACGACTTGCTCAACCGCAGCGCCGAGCCGGCGGCTTCGCAATATTGGTCGAACCTGATCGCCGGCGGTCAGACTCGTGCGCAAGTGGCCTTGCAGATCGAAGACAGTCCGGAATATGAAGGCGATATCGTGACGGGGCTATACCAGCTCTATCTGCACCGTGCTCCGGAGGCGAGCGCGCTTGCAACCTACACGGCTTTGTTGATCGGAGGCGCGACGCCCAAACAGCTTGCCATGGGTCTCGTCAGCAGCGCCGAGTATTTTCAAAACCGCGGCGGTGGCACGAACCAAGGGTTTATGAGCGCCTTGTTTGGCGACGTGCTCCACCGCAGCGTCGATGCCGTCAGCGCCGCCGCCGTCGCCCCTCTCGACTTCAGCCAAGAGCCGATCCGCTTGACGATGGCCGATGCCATCTTCAGCAGCACCGAATACCTGCAAGACCTCGTGAGCTATCCAGGTGCCCCGAGCGCGGGCTCGGGGTATGTTACCTACGGGTGGTACCAGGCGTATCTAGGCCGCGACGCTGACAGCACCGCGATTGCCAATGGGGTAACAGCTCTACAAGCAGGCACGTCAGAGCAACTTTACGTGGCCAATATCCTGGGAACCGACGAATACTTTGCTCGCGCCCAGAATGGTGTTTAAACTGGTTGGATGAGCCCATCCCGCATCATCGTCGTCACGGCGGTCTTGGTCGCAGCGGCTGCCGCCGGCTGGGTCGCGTGGACCACGGCGGCGCCCGCGCGCCCCTCGCGATCTCCGCACAGTTCGTCCACCGAGGACGTCTTCGTCAACGATGCCGAGCAGACGCGCCCCAAAGGCGAGGCGCCCGAAGGGATGGTCTGGATTCCTGGAGGACAGTTCTGGATGGGCGCCTACGACGAGGACGAACAGATTTTCACCGACGCCGTGCCGCGGCACCTGGTCTACG